>NZ_ATWF01000004.1 GCF_000421105.1 Limisalsivibrio acetivorans | reverse complement strand
CCGATCTCTATAGCATAGCTTATCGATATAATCGATTTTGCTACCTAATTTACTTCTTGAAAGCATCCTGGCTTGCAGAATGCATCTTTATCTAGTCTTCTTAAAAGTGGAGATGAGGAGATTCGAACTCCTGACCCCCGCCTTGCAAGGGCGGTGCTCTCCCAACTGAGCTACACCCCCATTAACCTGCCTGACCAGATTTACAACTGAAGCCAAGAACTACTCTCAGCATCAGCTCTAAACCTTCGTATGGGCCTAGGTGGATTTGAACCACCGACCTCACGCTTATCAGGCGTGCGCTCTAACCAACTGAGCTATAGGCCCTCTGTAAATTGAAAGGTACTTACAATTAAGTAAACACCCTCCAACTTACAGATTACCTTAACCAGTAAGTTAGATATAAAGGCCGGTCCGAGAAAGGTATTTTCCTTTCCTTAAAAAGGAGGTGATCCAGCCACACCTTCCGGTACGGCTACCTTGTTACGACTTCACCCCAGTTACCAGCTATACCATAGACGGCTCCCTCCATAAGGTTGGGCCACCGGCTTCAGGTACGGCCGACTTCCGTGGTGTGACGGGCGGTGTGTACAAGGCCCGGGAACGTATTCACCGCAGTTTTGCTGACCTGCGATTACTAGCGATTCCGGCTTCATGCAGTCGAGTTGCAGACTGCAATCTGAACTGGGGCGTACTTTGTGGGATTCGCTTGACTTCACAGTCTCGCTGCCCTCTGTATACGCCATTGTAGCACGTGTGTAGCCCTGGACATAAGGGCCATGATGACTTGACGTCGTCCCCACCTTCCTCCGCCTTGTCGACGGCTGTCCCATTAGAGTGCCCAACCGAATTGATGGCAACTAATAGTAGGGGTTGCGCTCGTTGCGGGACTTAACCCAACACCTCACGGCACGAGCTGACGACAGCCATGCAGCACCTGTCATCCGGTTCTTACCAAAGGTAAGCACCAATATATCTCTATATTGTTCCAGAGATGTCAAGCCCAGGTAAGGTTCTGCGGTTAGCATCGAATTAAACCACGTGCTCCACCGCTTGTGCGGGCCCCCGTCAATTCCTTTGAGTTTCAGTCTTGCGACCGTACTCCCCAGGCGGGACGCTTAACGCGTTTGCTTCGGCACTGAAAGTGGTTACTTCCAACACCTAGCGTCCATCGTTTACAGCGTGGACTACCAGGGTATCTAATCCTGTTTGCTACCCACGCTTTCGCTCCTCAGCGTCAGTTACCGGCCAGTATGCCGCCTTCGCAACTGGTGTTCTTCCCTATATCTACGCATTTCACCGCTACACAGGGAATTCCGCATACCTCTCCGGCACTCTAGCATCATAGTTTCGAAGGCCGTACACCAGTTAAGCTGATGCCTTTAACCCTCGACTTACAATGCCGCCTACGAGCTCTTTACGCCCAGTGACTCCGAACAACGCTTGCCCCCTCCGTATTACCGCGGCTGCTGGCACGGAGTTAGCCGGGGCTGCTTCTGCAGGTACCGTCACACATGGACCAGTTACTGACCATGCCGTTCTTCCCTGCTGAAAGTACTTTACGACCCGAAAGCCTTCATCATACACGCGGCGTTGCTGCATCAACCTTGCGGTCATTGTGCAAAATTCCCCACTGCTGCCTCCCGTAGGAGTCTGGACCGTGTCTCAGTTCCAGTGTGGGCGGCCACCCTCTCAGGCCGCCTAGCCATCGTTGCCTTGGTGAGCCGTTACCTCACCAACTAGCTAATGACACGCGAGACCATCCCAAAGCGACAGCCGAAACCGTCTTTTCCCGCAGTAAACTAATACCGGGGGCTTATGAAGTATTAGCAACTCTTTCGAGTTGTTATCCCTCTCTCCGGGGCAGGTTCCTCACGCGTTACTCACCCGTGCGCCAGTGTAATCACACCCGAAGGTGCTTTCCCCTTGACTTGCATGTGTTAAGCACGCCGCCAGCGTTCGTTCTGAGCCAGGATCAAACTCTCCGTCCAAACTCAGTTATATCTTTTTCCCTTTTCTCGGACCGGCCTATTCTATTGTCAAACAACGTTTAACTTGCTCTGTTATCCCTCCCGCTCTCGTGAGCGGAAGGAAGTTATAACCAATCTCAGCCGCGAAGTCAATCACTTTTTTTAAAAAAGTTTTTAACCTCGTTCCAAGCCCGTTTCAACGCTCATACCTGGAAACGGTTTCACCGTCCTGATGTATTATCATTGAAATCGAACCGCCGGAACATCTCCGGCTGGAATGGATTATACCTATCGGTAAGTTCTTATATCCCTTAACGAGGCCTGCTCTCTTTCGGATGCGTCACCAATGGTGAACACCCTTAACAAGACTCCCGGCCAACTTATCGGCCAACGGAACCAAACTCACCCTGCTTTCAAACAAATCTACCTTCCATGAACACCAAATCAGGTGCTTCCCAAAAGGTTGCCGTCCTTGCGACGGAAGACAGTTATAACGAAAA
>NZ_ATWF01000002.1:300000-585535 GCF_000421105.1 Limisalsivibrio acetivorans | reverse complement strand
GTTAAGTCCTCCTGCGCCGATTGTACTGCATGAAGGTAACATGTGGAAGAGTAGGACGCCGCCAGGGATTATTTATATCTGGATATATGTATGGGATTTACCGTCCATACAAATTGGGAAATTCCATTGTTGTTCTGGTAAAGAGACTTTGCCCTCTTAACTCCGCCAGAGCCAACATCCATTAACTAAACCTTTCTACCTCAGATTAATGAGGTATCTGTCTTAATCAACTTAAATAGCTTTCATAGGCAGAGCGATGACGTTCTGCTTCATATATATAAGCCGCCGTAGGGCGGCTTTTTTGCGTTTGTATGCCGGAAAAGCCAATTCAGCTACGCCTTCAGAGCTTCCTTCCTAATTGATCTGGAAAATTCATCATCCTGAGAATTTTCCTGACGCTACGCTCGGCAAAGCCTTCGCTTCACTCACTTCCGGCTTCGTCAGGCCAGCAAAGCTGTTCTTCCTCCCGCCTTCAGGCTTTCCATCCATGGAAAGCTGTATTCTATAAAACCATTATATACTACATGGGTTTTTGAGGGGTCTTAGGGGAACTTTGTTCCCTAAAAAGTTACCCTAAACAACAATACAATCAGGGAAATTCAACATCCTGAGAGTTTCCCTGCCGTTGCGCTCGGCAAACCATGTGCCTCTTGCTTGAGCAGGCTATTGAGTTTCTTCTATACTTTTGCGTACGAGCTCTTGCTGCTCAGCCTTTGGTTAATTTATGTCGGAACGTATCTGTCAATAGGGCAGTTGCCTTGTCCGTGTTTAAAACCCTGGATTAAACTAGCAAGTGCAACGGTCTATAGGGAATAGTATATGGTTATGAGTTACATATTCAGCAGTTATTTGCAGTTGTCATTATTCATAATAGATTTGAACATGTAATTAATGTTATAAGACAATATGAATATCGCATTTGTAATATCCACAAAGAACTGGGGTGGCGTTAAAACATGGATGCTTGAATTCGGCTGTGGTCTGCGTGAGCTTGGGCATACAGTCCATTTCTTCGCATCGGATAAGCGTTTGATTGAGCAGGCAAGATTACGTGGGTGCGAGGCCCATCATGTTCATTTCGGATTTGACTATAACCCAGCCGCTATTCTCAGGTTCCGTCGCATTTTCAAGCGATATAAAATAGATGCAACGATTATGAATATATATAAAGAGCTTCGCTCTGCCGGTGTTGCGGCAAAAAGTCTCGGAATTCCAGTAGTTCATAGAGTTGGGCTCACCGGAGACATTGAGCCGGGGCCCAAAACTGCTTTTGTCCATAAGCGTATTGTCAGCCGAATACTTGTACCCTGCAGAATAATGAAAGAGGAGCTTATAGAGTCCGTACCTTTTCTCGAAGATAAAGATATACGATATATTTACAATGGCCGTGAACCAAAGACAGACAGGACTAGAAGCTCAGGAAGTCCAGTTCGCTTTGTGATATCTTCCAAGCTTGCCAAATCGAAGGGGCACGAAATGCTTTTCAAGGCACTTTCAATGGCATGGAACTATACGCAAATACCATTCAAAGTTGATGTATATGGAGAAGGCAAGGAACGTGAAAATCTAGAAAAACTGGCTTATGAATACAAAATTAATGACAAGATCGAGTTCCTTGGCTTTGACAGAGGTGTTGCAGATAAGCTCTCAACGTATGACTTCGGCCTGTTGTCCTCCCGTACTGAAGGACTCCCCAATGTTATCCTTGAGTACATGGCCTCCGGCCTGCCTGTAGTTTCCACGGATGTCTGTTGTATACCCGAACTGGTTCAGGATGGTGTCAACGGCTATCTATGCAGTAAAGGTGACGTTGACGGCATGGCCGAATGTATAAAGAAGTGTCTGCTTATGGATGCAACGGAGTATGCAGAAATGTCCGCCGCTTCACTAGAGATGATAAAGGGTGACTTCAACTTCACAAAGAGAGTGCAGGAGCTGGCAAGCTGGCTGGAAGAACTGCGCTAAGACTCCTCTGCGCCGAACTGCATATTGTATAGCCTTGTATAGATCTCGGACTTCCCCAGAAGATCGTCGTGTTTGCCTATGGACTCTATTTTTCCGCCATCCATCACTACTATCATATCAGCATTAAGGACAGTCGAGAGCCTGTGGGCGATGACGAAGCTTGTACGCCCCTTCATAAGGTTTGTGAGTGCTTTTTGAACGATCCTTTCGCTCTCGGTATCGAGCGAGCTTGTCGCCTCGTCCATTATAAGGATGGGCGGGTTGATCAATAGCGCTCTGGCTATGGTGATCCTCTGACGCTGACCGCCTGAAAGCCTGTCACCTCGCTCCCCTATGATTGTGTCAAAGCCCTCTGAGAGGTTCTCAATGAAGTCTGTGGCATAGGCGGAATCTGCCGCACTACGGATATCATCCTCGCTGACCTCACCCGCCCCATAGGCGATATTATTACTTACTGTGTCATTAAAGAGGAATGGTTCCTGATTGACAATACCGATGTTTTTTCGAAGGTTGTAAACTGCAAACTCACGCACATCAGTTCCGCCGACGGTCACAGAGCCATCCGTTACATCATAGAAGCGGGGGATTAGGCTTACAAGAGTACTTTTGCCAGCACCGCTCGAGCCCACAAGTGCCACCGTAGTACCTGGTTTAACATTGAGTGATAGGTTATCAATAACCCTCTCATCGCTACCCTTATATGAAAATGAGACGTTATCAAACCTTATCTCCGCACCTCTGGCATCGCAGTCCTTGTCGCCATCCTGGTCAAGTATTTCATTATGTATGTCAAGGGTTTCAAACACACGTTCGGCGGCGGCGATGGCGGCTTGAATGGTATGATTTTCTTGGTTAATCTTTTTGAACGGCTCAAACATCAGGGCAAATGCGGCAATGAATGAAAAGAAAGTACCCGGAGTGGATTCTCCGGCGATAACCTTTGAACCACCGTAGAAGATGATTGCGGCGAGTGCTAGCCCGGCAATAATATCCATGATAGGCGAGCTGAGCGATGCCACAAGTGCACGCTTAATCTGGAAGCCGATCTCTTTTGTGTTCTCCTTGCGGAATTTGCCGATCTCAAAGCTCTCCATCACAAAGGCTTTCACAACCTTAACACCGGAGAAAGCCTCCTGCAGAACAGAGGCAAGATCGCCCATTTTTTCATGCCCTTTGCGGCTGTATTTCTTTGTCTTTTTACTTGTTTTAGAGATTATTATGGCCATGAAAGGTAGTGCGATAAGACCGTACATGCCGAGTTCGGCGTCCTGATAAAATACTACAGCGATAAGAAATACAACAGAGAAACTTTCCTTAATGATCTTGATAAAAGCTGGAATGGATGATTTTAGCTGGTTCACGTCGTTAATGATGCGGGCCATCATCGTTCCAGTACTGTTGCTGTCGAAGTAGCTCATGGGGAATTTGATCATTTTGACATAAAGCTCGTGGCGGATCTCCTGAACAACCTTAAGGCTTATCATCCTCAGAAGGTACAGCTGGAGAAACCTAAAAACGCCTCGTACTAGGAAGATAATGCCAATGGCCATGGGTATAATGACCAGCATTTCCTCATTCTTATTAATGAATATATCATCAAGTACATGTTTTATTATGTATGCGGATGCACCGTCGCTCGCTGCCACAAATATCGAAGAGATTACCGATATTATCAACAACGGCAGGTGCTTGCGAAAGTATACCCAGATTTTCTTGAGAGTTTCCATTATCACCTCAAAAGCATTGCAAATCATAGTAAATTAAGGCTCTGGGCTCAAGGGGAAAATTCGAAGATAGTTGACCATCAGTGTGTTTTAAATATATTATTGAAAGCTCGTTTAAAACTAAGGAGGATATAAATGCCTAAACTTGAAGGAACAGAGACACTTGAGAATCTTATGAAAGCATTCGCTGGTGAAAGCCAGGCCAGAATGCGCTACACATATTATGCATCTGTTGCAAGACAGGAAGGATACCGCCAGATCGAGGCTATCTTTACTGAAACCGCAGATAACGAAAGAGAGCATGCGAAGCGTTTCTGGAAGAAGATCCTTGAGAATGCCGACACGCCTACAATGGTTAACGTAAACGCCGATTACCCGGTAGGGTTCGCAAAAACCATTGATAACCTTAAGTTGTCTGCCGAAGGTGAGCATGAGGAATGGGAGATCCTTTATCCCAACTTTGCCAAAGTTGCTGAGGAAGAGGGGTTCCCCCATATTGCGAAGCAGTTCCGCTACATCGCAGATGTTGAAGTTGAGCATGAGAAGCGTTTCCTCAAGCTTGCAGACAACATTGAGAATGGACTTGTTTTCAAGAAGGATGTGAGTGTTCGCTGGAAGTGCAGAAACTGCGGATTTGTTCATGAAGGCCTCGAAGCACCCGACATTTGCCCTGCATGTGCGCACAAGCTTGAGCACTTTGAGGTTAAAGAAAGTAACTATTAATATATGGGAAATTCAATTGTTGTTCGAGCAGGGAACCCCTGCTCGAACGCACTTCCGGCTATGTCAGAACAGCAAAGCTGTTCTTCCTTTCGCCTTCAGAGCCAACATCTACATAATCTGGGAAATTCATCATCCTGAGAATTTCCCTGGTCTGATTTAATCTATGGAATTTACCATCCATGGAAATTCCATTGTTGTTCGGGCAAGGAAACCTTGCCCTCTCGTACTTCCGGCTTCGTGAATTGTGCAGAACCCAATTCAGCTCCGCCTTCAGGGCTCCCATCCGTGGGAGCCTTTTTTTGTATCAACCTCTAATTATTATCTCAACATGAGTTTTTGAGGGGTGCGGGGAACTTTGTTCCCTAAAAAGTTCCCTGCGATCTTTTCCTTTCATACTCTAATTAGAAATTAGTCACTATTTTATGTGTTTCGTGCTAAAGCACGACTTACTTTTAGTTCGTAAAAGTAAGCAAACCGATTACCCTCAAGGTTTTACATCCCCCATAGTTACTCATTCATATTCATGAATTCGTAAGTGATGGCGGTTCCAATTTAATCTATGGAATTTACCATCCATGGAAATTCCATCGTTGTTCGGGCAAGGAAACCTTGCCCTCTCGTACTTCCGGCTTCGTGAATTGTGTAGAGCCCAATCCAGCTTCGCCTTCAGAGCCAACATCCACGTTGGCTTTTAAATTTAAACATTGATATTTATCTTTGAAAGGTGCTTGACTCGTACCCCTTAAGTCTTTTCTATACATACTCAAAAATTATGAGTAAGGTCGGGCTAGTGGCAGCATGAGCCGCCGTGGTCGTGTCCATGTGAGTGGTGGTGATCTCCACAGGTTGCTGTAAGTTCCAGCTCACGGAGTTTGTTCTCTTTAAACAGATTTATGTTGTCTGAGATTGTGCCGCTATTTGCAAGAAATACGCGTTTGCCGAGAACTTTTAGGCGGGTTAATGCGCCCTGGCCGATTCCGCCGACAACTACGGCGTCAACCTGTGCTCCGCCTAATGCACTTGCTGGATTACATGCGCCGTGCACGTGTTCAACATCACCGTTATCAAGCTCGTATATCTCATTGTTGTCTGTGTCTGCCACCATAAACATTGGAGCTGAGCCAAAATGATTGTATACTGCGCTTTCTAGACCGTTATTCTTTTGTACCGGGAAACAGAGTTTCATCTCTTGTTACCTCCTTTAATTAACTATATACTCTCTATATAATGAGCTTTGGTGCAATATGCAAGGATAAATAACATATGTGCGAAAATCAGCATATGTAATCCTTTTAGATACGCTTTTAGTAGACATCCATAGCTTTTTGGTTTAAAAAAATCCCCTTTGCTATTAGATTAAACTGTGGCTATGAATGCATGGTTACAAAGAGCTATTCAGAAACCCATGTAGTACATGTATTATACGATGGTTGTATAGAGTACAGCTTTCCATCCTGAAGGCGGAATTAAATTGAATTGTATTCAATTTATGCAGCCGGAAGTAAGTGAAGCGAAGGCTTTGCCGAGCGTAACGTCAGGGAAATTCTCAGGATGATGAATTTTCCAGATTATATTAGGGTAACTTTTTAGGGAACAAAGTTCCCCTAAGACCCCTCAAAAACCCATGAAGTATATGATGGTTGTATAGAATATAGCTTTCCATGGATGGAAAGCCTGAAGGCGGAATTAAATTGAATTGTATTCAATTTATGCAGCCGGAAGTAAGTGAAGCGAAGGCTTTGCCGAGCGTAACGTCAGGGAAATTCTCATGATGATGAATTTCCCAGATTATATAGATGGAAAGCCTGAAGGCGGAATTAAATTGAATTGTATTCAATTTATGCAGCCGGAAGTAAGTGAAGCGAAGGCTTTGCCGAGCGTAACGGCAATGGAATTTCCATGGATGGAAGATTCCATAAATATATTAAGGTAAGGTAACTTGATACCAATTAAAGACAATATTCCGTCTAGCACCTTCCCGTATGTAAACTGGGCGATAATTATAATTAATGTGCTGATATTTGTATATCAGCCGGGTATCGGACCTGAGAAGGGCTGGTATTTCTACGAGTACGGGCTTATTCCTAAGCGTGTGCTGAATCCGGACTCGTTTGTCCTTGATTCTGTCCGCCCCATATTTACGAGCATGTTCATCCACGGTAACTTTATGCATATCCTAGGGAATATGTATTTTCTGTTCATATTCGGTGATAATATTGAGGACAGGTTGGGGCACTTCAAGTATATCCTGGCATATTTAGGTCTTGGCCTTTTTGCGGCGGTTACGCAGGTTATTATGTTCCCCGGATCAACGGTTCCTATGGTGGGAGCAAGCGGAGCGGTTGCTGGTGTTATGGGCGCATATCTGATATTTTATCCTCACGCAAAGGTTAAGACCCTGCTAATAATAATATTCTTTATCACATTCGTTGATATACCCGCAGTGATATTCCTTCTGCTATGGTTTTTTATACAGTTCATGAACGGTTCTGCCGCCGGAACTATGGGTAGCGGTGTTGCATGGTGGGCCCATGTAGGCGGATTTGTAGGTGGACTGGCCCTAGCCGTGTGGGTGGCTATGCGAAAAAACAGCGAATTAGGAGTGAGGTAGATATATGTGCTTAGGTTTCCCCGGTAAGATAGATGAGATGGATGAGTTTGGCGCCATTGTGGACATTGAGGGTACGAAGCGTGAGGTATCGCTAATGATGCTCACCGACGAAGTTGCGCCGGGTGATTTTGTCATGGTGCATGCAGGTTTTGCCATAGCTAAGATGGATCCTGAGGAGGCGGAGAAGACGCTGGAAACCCTTAGAGATATTGCTTTTAATATGGACGAAGAGGACTTTGCGTGAAATTTGTCAGTGAGTTTCGGGATAGAGAGACCGCAAAGGGGCTCGTTGATGCAATCCATAAAGAGGTTTGCTCCGATGAGCGCTACAGGTTCATGGAGGTTTGCGGAAGCCATACCATGGCGATATCGAAGTTTGGTATCCGCTCGTTGCTCCCTGATAATGTAGAGCTTGTGAGCGGACCGGGCTGTCCTGTCTGTGTGACACCCCAGTGGGAGATAGATGCGGTTTTCCGTATGGCGGAGGAGGCTGTTATCGTAACCTTTGGTGATATGCTGAGGGTTCCCGGAAGTAACGGGGAGAGTTTGCAGAAGCTGAGGAGCGAGGGGAAGGATATTCGCATAGTCTTTTCCCCTCTTGATACTCTAGCTATGGCTGTGAAGGAGCCGGAGAGGGATTTTGTATTCCTCGGTATCGGTTTTGAAACCACAGCCCCTACCTCTGCCGCATTGGCTAAGAGTGCCCGTATGAAGGGTGTAGAGAACCTGTATATAACACCCTACAGCAAGACCGTCCCCGAGGTTCTGCAGGTTTTGCTTGATGATGAGAGTTTGGGAATCAACGGTTTTGTGTGTCCAGGGCATGTATCTGTAATAACGGGGCTTTCTATATATGAACCCGTTGCTGAGAGGGGTATCGGTGCTGTGGTGACCGGTTTTGAACCTCTGGATATCCTGTCATCTGTTCTTGAGCTTATAAGGCAGACAAACAGCGGATCTGCATCTGTGGTGAATATGTATCCCAGGGTTGTGAGACCGGAAGGAAACCCAAAGGCGCTTGGGCTTCTGGACGAGGTTTTCAGGAAAGAGGATACCGATTGGCGGGGGCTTGGAAGTATCCCGGGTAGCGGTCTTCGCTTTAATGATGAGTATTCAAGTTTCGATGCTCTGAGGTATTTCGAGATAGAATCCAGCGGAGTGTATGACATAGACGTTTGCCGTTGCGGCGATGTTCTGAAGGGTAAGATGAGTCCTAAAGAGTGCCCTTTGTTTGGCGATGCCTGCACGCCAGTTAACCCTGTGGGGCCGTGCATGGTTTCATCGGAAGGGTCTTGTTCTGCTTATTATAAATACGAAAGATAAAACAGAGGGGCACTAAGCCCCCCTTTAAACTGTCAGCCCATCAGGTCGAGGCTGCCGCCCCTGCCATTATCAGAGCCTCTGCTCTCTCTGGCTTCCCGGGCCTTTTCATCCCTTTCAATACGTTCTTTTTCCCTTCGTTCTTCGGTTCTTCTCTGTTCTTCCATGCGCTCTTCTCTGAGCCTTTGCATTCTTTCCTGCTGCTCAGCACGCATCTCTTTGCTCTGCTGTGCGGACTGCGCCCTGTCCGCCGCATTACTGTTGTTTACCTGCATACTGTCCTCCTTTTAAATCTATGAACCTGTTGATGTCAGCCCCAGAAGCGCCATAACCTTGGATGGATAAAGGTTTGCCTGCGCAAGCATAGCCGAGGCGGACTCAAGCTGAAGTCTGTTCTCCGTTAGCCTTGTAAGCTCGTCTGCGTAGTTCACAGCCGTATGGTTGTCGTAGGTCTCCTCATAGGCGAGGCGTGTGTCCTCAATGTATCCTATATGATGGTCCAGAGCATTCATCATGGAGCCGATACGGGCGCTTTCGCCTGATACTCTTTCGATGGTTTCATCCATAAGGGTAAGGGCATCGTTTGCACCGGAGGTGCTTGTTACATCGATGGCGTATTCGCCGGAGACGTTTTTGAGGCCGAGAGCTTCGGGTGTCAGTTCGCTGATGTAGAGGGTGAAGTCGCTTCCTCCGCGGATGTTTGTGGGGCTAACCAGAGATTTGTCCGCAACGCTCAGGAACGCCTTTTCTGTATCGGCCTCGTCCTTAACCTCTATCTTAACGTTATCTATAACGTTGTTGAAGTAGCCCGTGGAGGATGTGTAGGTGTGTCCGTCGTGTGTTATGGATGCATCATTTCCGGTATCCTCTATCTCTGAGATATCGAGGGTACTTGCGAGGTCACCGCTGGTATCGTAAACACGGAGCCTTCCCTCATCCCCTTTTTCGGCGGAGGTTATCTTTATATATGTGCCGTCCACGTCGGATTCCACTAGCTCCGCCTCCGCTGTTCCATCGCCGAGCTCGTTAATTCTGGAGACGATATCCGAAAGCTGATCATCCCCGTCGTAGCCGATGCTGAAACCGGAGTCTGCAGTGGAAATGCTGAGTGTGCCGCCGGCGCTTTGCAGGGATGCGAAGGTTCCGAAGTCCACCTCCCATATATCCCCCTTGGTTGTTCCTGTGGTGTCGAAGTCGAAGGAGCTTCCGGAAAGCTTGGAGCCGGAGTAGGCTGTGAAGGTGGAGCCTGCGGAGACCCAGCTCCCCATCTGGTTGTCATCGGTGTCAAAGGCGGCGTAGCTGAGTGTGCTTCCGTCGTAGTCGTATTTAATGTAGAAGCGGGAGTTCATCATTGCATCAGCGTCCCAGTCCGTATTGTCCAGGGTTGCTGCTGCGGAGCTCCCCGAGTTGCCGTCGTATATCTCTGTGAATCCAGGCGCTCCGGAGGTCATGGTGAAGTTGACCTTATAGTCCGAAGCGTAGGTGCTCCCTGCGCTTACGGTAACATCCAGCCCGCTTACTGTGAAGGCTGTGCCCGTACTGCCGGAAGTTATATGGGTGCCGGAATCATCGTAGACATCGAAACTGCTGGCTCCGTCGAAAACGAGGGTGTAGGTCTCGGAGGATGTGGCGTTACCGGCGCTGACGGAAACATTGGCTGAGGATGTGACTACGGTTTCGGTATAGTTGAAGTCGCTGCCGAACTCGTGGGCTCCGGAGGAGGCGGTTTCGTTCTTAAGCTGGTGGTAGCTCGCCCCTTCGATGTTTGTTATCTCGTAGGTATTTGAGCTGACAGGACCAATGGCGTATCCGTCGATGGAGGATGAAGAGGGGGTAACCTTACCTCCCGAATCGCCGTTTATCAGCTTGCGAGTATTGAACTCGGTGGATGCGCTTATCCGGTCGATCTCATCAATAAGCTCTTCGATCTCCGTCTGGAGGTTAAGCTTATCCTGGGATGTGAGCGTAGAGTTCGTTGCCGCCAGGGATTTCTCCCTGATAGTTGAAAGTAGGGATGATATCCCGTTTGTGCCGGATACGGAGTAGTCCGCAGTCTGCAGGAGGCTGATGTTATCCTGAATATTTGTGACAAGCCTTCTTTGGGAATCGATGGCCGCAGAAAACCTGTTGATGAAGGAGATATCCCCCGGATCATCCGAAGCGGAGTTAACCTTAAGCCCGGTGGAAAGCCTTTGTATAGAAGTGTTTACCGCATCGCTCTGCCTCTGAATGTAATTAGAGACTTTTTGAGCGGCGGCGTTATAGCCGATGGTAAGCATGGACGCACCTTTACCAGCACTTCCATGTTGGAAATTATGCATCCTTGCAGATTACATATCGTCCTGATTCGGGAAAACTTTAGCGTTATTTACATTCTTCGAAAAGAAACATGGGAACCGGACCTGCGTGAAGTGTCCGGCAAGGGTTTGGGGCAAAAAAAAGGCCTCCGCTCGGGAGGCCTGTGTATTACTTCATGAGTATGTTCATTATCTCTTCGTAGCGTTCCGCCGTGGAGAGGGCTATCTCTCTGGGGAGAACGGGGCCGGGTGCTGTTTTGTCCCAGTCGAGGGTTTCGAGGTAGTTGCGCACAAACTGCTTGTCCATGCTTTCCTGGGGCTTGCCCAGCTCGTACTTCTCCTTGAACCAGAATCTGGATGAGTCGGGTGTGAGAACCTCGTCTATGAGGATAATCTCATCATTGTATACGCCGAACTCAAACTTGGTGTCCGCAATGATGATACCCTTGGAGAGGGCGATGTCTCTGGCCTTTTCGTAAACGGAGATCGTGAGGCTCTTGAGCTTCTCGGCCATATCGCTGCCGACTATGTTTGTCATTCTTTCAAAGGAGATATTCTCATCATGATCCCCTACATCCGCCTTGGTTGCGGGGGTGAATATGGGGGGTTCGATCTGCTGGGATTCTTGGAGATCGCCCGGAAGCTCGATTCCGCAAACTGCGCCGGTTTTCTTGTAGTCCTTCCATCCCGAACCGGTGATATATCCCCTTACAACGCATTCAACGGGGAATGGCTTCGCCTTCTTAACGAGCATTGTGCGCCCCTCAAGCTGATCCGCATACTTCTGAACCTTCTCGGGCATCTTGAGGATATCGGTGGTTATAAGGTGGTTACTCACGATATCCTCGGTGTGCCTGAACCAGTATTCGCTCAGCTTCGTGAGCACCTTTCCCTTTCCGGGTACTCCGTTGGGGAGGATAACATCAAAGGCAGATAGCCTGTCTGTGGTAACAATGAGAAGCTCATTGCCCAGGTCGTAGATGTCTCTTACCTTTCCGCTTCCCATAAATTCAAGGTCGGGCATGTCTGTCTTCAGCAGTTCTTTCATTAACAAAGCTCCTATAGTATTTTCTTGATACGGTTAAAAGCCTCTATCCCGCCCGTTATGTTATATGCCTCGTAGCCGAGGTTTCTGAGGGTTCTAAGGGCTATATACCCGCGGAATCCTACTGCACAATACAGGTATACGGGGCGGCTTTTATCTATCTTGTCCAGATTTTTTCTGAGTTCATTTACATAAATATTAACGGCATCGTCGATGCGTCCGTGCCTGTATTCCATTTTTGTGCGAACATCAACAAGCTGAGTATCCTTTTCTTTGCGCAGAATTTCAAGCATTTCCTCTGGGGTTATGATATAGCCAGTTCCCCGCAAACGGTTTGATGCGGCAAAACCCGCAAGGTTCAGGTTGTCCTTGGCGGCTGCGAACTGGGGAGCGTATGCCAGCTCGAGGTGCTCCAGATCGTATACGGTGAGCCCCCCTGTAATGGCGGTGGCTATGCAGTCTATCCGCTTGTCTACCCCGGTTTTACCCGATGCCGCCGCACCGAGGATCTTACCGGTCTTTTTCTCATAGACCGTTTTAAGGAATATAAAGTTGAACCCGGGATAGTATTCAGAGATGTCCGCATCTTCGGTGTATACGTATTCTGCATCGTAGCCGGCTTCTAGTGCTTTTTCATAGGTAAGCCCTGTGCATGCGGCGCAGTATTCGCCGAAGCCGACTATGGATGTTCCGATAACGCCGGGGAACTTCACATCTCCATCGGTTACGGAGTTGTATCCAGCTGTCCTCCCCTCTCTGTTTGCAGGGCCTGCAAGGGGGAGAAGGACCTTCTTTCTTGTGATCCTGTTCAGTTTCTCAACGGCGTCTCCGGCGGCATAGATCTCCGGATCGCTGGTGCGCATCGTATCATCGGTCCATATGCCACCCGTTTCCCCGATCCTGAGCCCAGCCTTTTCGGCCAGATCTGTATTGGGGAGTACCCCTGTGCAGAGGAAAAGCATATCCGTTTCGATGGTTTCACCGGAGCTGAGGCTGACCTTGATCCCTCCATCCTTCTCGACCTTGGAGGCGAATACGCCCCTTTTTACGGAGACTCCGGAGTTTTCGATATACTCACGCAGGTTCATTGCCACAACCTGGGGGAGGTTTGGCATTATCTCGGGCTTTGCCTCGACTATGGTGGTTTCAAGACCGCAGTGGAGCATTGCTTCGGCAGTTTCAACGCCGATAAACCCGCCGCCGATGATCACTGCGGACTTGGGTTTGCTCTTCTCAATAAATTCCTTAACGCTGTCCGCATCCTCCACGGTGCGCATGGTGAAGTAGGGTGTGTTGTCTATTCCTTCGATTGGGGGGATTATCATTTTACCGCCGACGGCGATTATAAGCCTGTCGTATTCTATCTCCCCTTCACCCTCCTTTGAGGAAAGGAGGACCTTCTTTGCCTTCCGGTCTATATCAACGGCCTCGGTGTTTACGTTTACGTCCACATTAAAACGTCCGCCGTAGCTCTTTGGTGTATGCAGAAGTATCTTGTTTCTGGATTCTATTGTTCCCCCTGTGTAGTAGGGGAGCCCGCAGTTTGCGAAGGAAATATATTTCCCCTTCTCAAGCAGGGATATATCGGCATCTTCGGATGTTCTTCTCGCCTTTGCCGCCGCAGTGGCTCCCGCCGCCACGCCGCCTATGACTACTATCTTTCTGTTGTCCATGGAAAAACTTCTCCTTTGAGGAACGATTGTTCGGAGACCTCCCGAACATCAATGCCGTAGAAGGTGTTCTTTTGGCAATCTGCGGGGAGCTCCGCTTCGAAATAGTTATCCGTTAGTCCGGAACCGTCATTCTGTGCAAGAACCCTCAGCACTCTTCCCCTCATGGATAAGGCGGTTTTGTTCTTCAGCTCTTCGCCGAGTTCCCTCAGGTTTGCCGCCCGGGCCTTCTTCACAGAGGAGTGTACCTTATCCGGCATGGCTGAAGCCGGGGTTCCTTCCCTGTCAGAATATTGGAATACGTGCAAAAAATCAACACCGGCAGAACGTATAAGCTCTTCGGTTTCCGCCGCCTCCGCCTCGGTTTCTCCCGGAAAACCTGTTATCACATCACCACCGAGGGTCAGGTCTTTAACCTGCTCTTTGAAGCGCCGGGTCTTTTCAAGGTATTCTTCTGGAGTGTAATGCCTGTTCATCCTTTTGAGGACGCTCCGGGAGCCGCTCTGGATCGGAACATGGAGATGCGGACACACCTTGCCTGAGTTCATCAGCGGGATTAGCCTTTCGTCAAGCTCGTTTACCTCTATGGATGTGAGACGGATTCGGGAATCACCCGCAATGCAGGCGAGTCTCTCCAGGAGATCCAGCAGGTTCTCACCACGATCCCTCCCGTATTTGCCCACATGGATACCGACGGGTACGATCTCCCTGTAGCCTTCAGATATGAGACCCTTTACCTCATCGATCACCTGTTCCATAGGTTTGCTCACAGGCTTCCCACGGAGTGAGGGTATGATGCAGTATGAGCAGAAGGAATCGCAGCCATCCTGTATCTTGACAAAGGCCCTGGTGCGACTTTTCATCGGTGTGTAGCCGATATCGAGCCCCGTTCTCGATTCTATGGGTGCGAGGAAGTCCCTGTTCTCTGTAAGGTACTGGATTACGTCTTTCTTCCCCGTGTTTGTGACAACGATATCCGCACCGCTCTCCTTCAGCTTCTCTGTAAGCATCTCAGCAGCGCATCCGGTTACAAGGAGCTTAATATCAGGGTTGTTCCGTTTTATTTTGCGTAATAGGGATAGGAGCTTGTTCACCGCCCTTTCGGTTACGGCGCAAGAGTTGAGAATTATGGAATCTGCATCTTCCGGTCTGTCAGATATTTGCAGGCCGGCAGTCTCCGCCCTGTTCAGAAAATGCTCACTTTCCACTTGATTTACTTTGCATCCGAATGTATATATGAATGTGGTCATTGGGTCAGTTGTCCCATTGCGCCCATATTTAGTGCGGGAAGCGGGAAATTATCCCAGGCGGGAGCTAAAGCTTTTTTAAAAGAGCTAAGCTTCTCCAAAACGGGTTTTTTCAGGAGCTGGTTTCTTTTCTCAGTTAATCCGTACATGATAATAGGGCAGGCCTTTTGTTTTTTTGAATATTCCCCTGTAGGTTTTGTACGATACATTTAAAACGGCACCCGCATATGCGGGTGCCTTTTTCTTTTTCTGCAATCATTTCAGCTTGTTTGAGAAGTTACCTAAAGATCGCACTTTACCTGCTGGAAAAAGATATATCTTTTATTTTGAAAATGGAAGGGTTTTTGTTTAATAAAATCTAATGATTTGGTATTAGTGTATGAGTATGAAGATCAAAATCGGAACTGTGGTCATCCTTATTGTAATTGCTCTGGCTATCTTCTTTGTTGTCAACTACAAAGACAATCTCGGTATGTCCATTTCCGCATTCACAGGCCCCAATGAAAACCCCTTTGATGAGTATAAGGCGGAGAAGGAGGAGGCTGGGGAGAGCTATCATGTCCGTTTTAAGGATATTGTCACCAGCGTTTCCGACCCCACAGGCAGGCGGTATATACGCATGGACCTGTCCATTGAAACGAAGAACGAGGACCTTGCTGATAAAATGACAGAGAATCAGGATCACACAGCCAAGGTTATAACAAACGCCCTCTCCACCGCCCAGAATATCAATGTGCGTGATGACGACGGGAAGATGCAGGTTAAGAACAGCATAAGGCAGAGCCTGGGCGAATACTACAATACAGATAAAATAGATAACGTATATTTCGAAAACTTTGTGTATGATTAAAGATGGTTGATATTCTAGATTTTAAGAAGAGCTTTTGGAACAGCTGGAACGATATAAAAATACAAAGCAGGGACAGAAGCTTAACTTCCTGGCAGATCCTTGACAGTATAACGAGCCTTGTGGATGAGGCTATCATAAAGCTGGTGGAGAAGCATGAGAGCTATGCGAAGGGTATCGCTGTTCTTGCCCTCGGCGGCTACGCCAGAAGGCAGATGTCCCCTCAGTCCGATATAGACCTCCTTATTCTTCACAAGGGAAGGCTGAAGTCAAAGCAGAAGGAGTTTATAAACCTCTTCACCACCGACCTTTGGGATATGGGCACTAATCCGGGTATCCAGATTAAGGATGTTAAGGATGTGGCCAGAGCCGCCCTTGAGGATGAGGTTGTGCGTACATCCTTCATAGACAACCGCTTCCTTGCCGGCACAGAGAAGATCTACGACGCATTCCTCACCGTCATGAACGACCGAATTGCGGAGAAAGGGGTAAACGAGTTCCTCCTTATGAAGATTGATGGGGTGCGAAACCGTTCCAAAAAGTTCCGTGATTCTATATACCGCCTTGAGCCTAATATAAAAGAGAGCAACGGCGGTGTGCGTGATATCAACACCATATACTGGATCTGCAAGATCCTCTACAAAACCGATAATTTAACCGAGCTGATAAAGCATAAGATGCTGACGGTGGATGAATACGATGAGCTTATGCTCCACTCGGAGTTCATATACCGTGTCCGCAACGAGCTCCACTACTGCCATGGGCGCAAGTACGATGTTCTCAACATGGAGGCACAACGGGAGGTCGCTGAGAATCTGGGATACTCCAACACAGCAAGCGCCCTCGGCGTGGAAAGCTTTATGCGCAACTACTACATCACCGCCAAGACCATCGCCGAGATAACGGAGAAGGTTATCAACAGAGCCCTTTCTGAGATGACCATGCGGAAGTTTAACACCGGCAGAACCTACAAGGTCGACATCGGTGAAGGGTTTCTGCAGTATGCCAACAAGCTCACCCTCAAGAACAAGAGTGTCTTTGAAGAGAAGCCGAAGAGGCTTATCTCTGTGTTTCTCTACGCTGCGGCAAAGGGGCTCAAGATATCCGATTCCACCTTTGATACCATAAGAGAAAACCTTTATCTTATTGATGGAACATACATAAAGGAGCACGGAAAACTCTTTCTTAAGGCGATATCAAGGTTTCCCCAAGCGGGGGAGATATGCACAAGGATGGCCAAAGCGGGCGTTCTGCAGGCCATGATACCGGAGTTCGAGGAGATCGTCTGTAAGCCCCAGTTCGACTACTACCACCACTACACCGTTGACGAGCATACATTCCTCGCACTCACATATATCGACAAGCTCAGCTCATCACTCCCCCCACATCTTTCGCCTTATCAGAAGGTTATAAGCGAGCTTGGGCGCAAGGATCTTCTGGCCCTCTCAATCCTCCTGCATGATATCGGCAAAGGGCAGGGTAAGAACCATTCGATTGTGGGAATGCGGATGAGCAGGATAATCTGCCGAAGACTGGGGATGAGCATGGACGATACTGACACCGTTGCCAACATGGTGCTCCATCACCTCCTTATGAGCATGATTTCCCAGCGGAGGGACCTCCACGATATCGAGGTTATCAACTACTTCACAAGCTTCATAAACAACGAGGATGAGCTGCGTATCCTCTTTCTTCTCACCTATGCGGATATGAACGCCGTAGGGGGAGAAACCTTCAATAAATGGAGAAACAGTCTGCTCACAGAGCTTTACGCCAAGGGGATGCACGGACTCGCCAACGAGGATATCGAGAAGGAATTTGAGAAGATCGTTCTCAGGAAGCGGGAGAAGATCGCAGACCGTCTTGAGAAGGAACCCCATCTACAGGAGGTCGCCGCCGGGCTGGACGATGAGTTCCTCTACTCCAATGCTGTGGGGCATATAGTCCGCTATATTCATCAGGCGGAAAGGGTCAGCGACGACAATCCCATCGAAGTTGAGCTCGAGCATAGAAACGATCTAAGGGGTATTGAGATAACACTCTGCACAAGGGATTTCGCAGGTGTTCTGCGCAGAATGGCGGGTGCGCTTTCCTCTCTGGGACTTAATATCCTTTGGGCACAGATATATACCCTTCCCAACGGGATCGCCATAGACACTCTTATGGTGGATAATCCATGGAACTCCACAGACAATGTGGAAGAGAAGGAGAAAAATATGATAAAAAGGGTTATGGATGCCGTTGCGGGTAACATCGATATCCATGAAACCCTGAAAAGCAAAAGTTCCTATGCTGTGCCGAAAACCTCACCCTCCTTTTCGAAGAAGGATAAGGTTGTTTTTGATAATGAAATGTCCCACCAGTATACGATACTGGATATCTTCACCCAGGATCGCCTCGGGCTGCTTTATATAATACTTGGGGTATTCAGAAGACTTGGACTTAATCTTATAAAAGCGAAGATCTCCACAGACGTCGACAGGGTGGTGGATTCATTCTACCTAACAGATATGAACGGAGAAAAGATCACCGATGAAAGAACCCTCGAAGCTATCCGGGATGAACTCATACAGGAACTTGAAAGTTCGCCTGTATAAGGATCTAGGGGATAACCCCGGATTAAACACTTTTCTTGAGGACAACTTTCCCTTCGAAGCCGCAACAGATACGGCTGATATTATTATAACCGACTCCGTTGATAAAACACATAGCGGCAAGCTTAACATACTACTGGTAAACGAAGATTCTGATAGATGCGTTACAATATCCCCCGATATCAGGCCGGAGTTCATCGTTGAGCGGATCCAGATGCTGGCAAAGAGCTACTCCGTTTCACCCAGGGCTGCCAAGATAAGCTCTCTCCAGGAGCAGAATGCACTCCTCTCCGAGGCAAACAAAGGTCTTGTGGAGCTTTATAACCTCATCGAGAACAAGAACAGCCAGATCCAGTTTCTTAAGAATAAGCTCGAGAATATAATCAACTCCGCCGGGGAGAGTATTGTCGAGATAAATACCGACGGTACAATCGTTTTCACGAACATCCGCTTCGAGGATACCACAGGATTCAACGGTGAGCAGAGCATCGGGATGAACTTTGTGGAGCTTATTACCAAGGAGGACAGGGAGCGTTTTATGGAGATTCTCTCCGAAATCCATGGAGCAAGGGCGGCGGAGATGACCACAAAGCTGATGAACCGGAATGGAGAGTATTTCGACATTCAGGGGTACATCACCGAGATTCAGGGGGATGAGCTTCATTACGAGATCATCTTCCAGGATATCAGCAAGCGTGTGGAGCTTGAGCGGCAGATGAAACAGCTTGAGGAAAAGGCTATCGTGGCTGGCTTTTCAAGGCACCTTTCCCATAATATCCTTAACGCCCTTACCGTTGCCGGCGGCTTTATCAACAAGATCCGCAGGGAGACCTCCGAGACGGACAGTCTCAAGCATCGGTGGCGTATTGTTGATGATAAATGCAAGCTTATCGAGGAGATAGTCACGGGCTATAATGATTACACCAATGTGATAAGCCTCAAACACAGCGATTACGTTAACCTCCCCGAGTTCTATGCCGACCTCATAAGATCCCTCAGGGAAAAGACGTTCGAGAAGGCCTTCTCCGCCTTCCTTTATAACTACACAGACAATTACGAGATAAACTTCACCAACGGCTATAGCGGCTCATTCCGGGCCCAGGCGAATAAGAACTTTCTGAAACTGGGTCTCTGCTACATCATAAAGGATACGATACGTTTCTTCGCCGATGAGCTCCCCCTTGTTTACAATATGAGTATGCGGGTCGAGGGGGGGAGATTTATCGTACAGGTATCATTGCCGAATGTTGATGTTCCTGAGCCTATTCTGGAGACGATGTGTCAGCCTTGGAACCACCACATGCTCAGCCAGAGTTTCGACTACTGGGGGATTGTGATTGCAAACGTTATACAGGAGAAGCACGGAGGGAGCTTCCATCTTGAGAAGGAGAATGGGGGGATAGTTATTACCCTCGAGTATTAGTTCAGCCTGCCGATGTAGTTTTCGCTTACCCACCCTTTTCCGCTGAGTGAGCCCGTGTCGAACCGGATACTTAGCCACCCCTCCCTCTCTTCGAGTATCTCAACCTCCGTTCCCATGGGAATGGATAAGAGCTTGTCTGAATTCAGGGCGGGTTGTTTTCGAACATTGAGATTCGAAGCCTCCACTAAACCCATCGTTGCGGGCTCTTCTTCTATTGCTACCGCTGCCTCCTCTGGAGGGGTGTCGATGGTTTCGGTTGTTTGAACCTGTTTTACAGCAGTCGCTTGAGCACTGGCAGGTACTCCTTTCTCCCCTGTGCTGTAGATAAAGAACAGGATTCCGGCTGCAATGCCCAGTATCCCGGCGGCTGAGGGCAGGAGAAAGCGGAGGGGGGATGTTTTGTGCAGCTCGGCACTTTCGGCCCCCTTGAGGGCATGGGATTTCTTGATGACACGCTCGTTATTTATAAAGGCGGCCATAACAGCACGTTCCATGATGATGTTGATAAGCCTCGGGTTTCCGCCGGATGCCACATGGACAGCCTTTACAGCACCATCCTCAATGGTGATTCCGCCCCCTCCAGCCTTTGCAAGACGGAAGCGAATGTAGCTCCCCGTCTCCTTCGGATCGAAGAAGCCGAGGCGGGTGGAAACGGTTATCCTCTGCTTAAGCTGACGCAGTTCTCTGGAGGCTAGCTTTGTGTCAAGTTCGGGCTGGCCTGTGAGGATAATCTGGATGAGCTTACTCTTCTCTGTTTCGAGGTTTGATATGATGCGGAGCTCTTCAAGGGTCTGTACAGGCAGGTTCTGCGCCTCGTCTATGATGAGAAGCACCTTCTTTCCAGCCTGCTTCTTCTCGATGAGAAAATCACGCAGGTCGCCGAAAAGCTTGTTTTTGGAGGCGTGCCCGCCGCAGTCTATGCCGAAGTCCTCCAGCACAGCCCTGAACATCTCCTCCGGTTTGAGGCTGGGGAAGAGGATATAGGCGTATTCGGTCTTCTCGTCAAGTTCGTTTATGAACTTACGGATGGTGATGGTTTTGCCCATCCCCGGCTCACCGGTTATCACCATAAAGCCTTCGTCGGACTCGATCATATACTCAAGGGAGAGGAGCGCATCCCTGTGGGAGGGGGAGGAGTAAAAGAAATCCACATCGGGTGTTATCTTAAAGGGTGCTTCGGTGAAACCGTAGAACTCTATGTATCCTGCCATGGGGTATAATTACTTTAATAATCCCCTGAAAGCAACGGTAGAATCAGCCTGAAAGCTCTTTGAGTATCTTTTTAAGGTTCTCCTCAAAGGGGAGGGCGGGGTCGTAGAAGGAACGGAGCATCTTATCCGCATCCTTTCGGCTGTAGCCGAGGTTAACAAGGGCGCTGGCGATATCCTCGCTCCCCGATGCCTCCGCTTCGGGTGAATCGGTGAAAACCTTGTGGAACTTATCCTTAAGCTCGAGGATAATCCGCTCGGCGGTCTTGGTTCCTATGCCTGGTATGGAGCTTATTCTGGCGGCATCACCGTTTACCACAGCCTGACGGAAACGCTCGGTATCGAGTCCGGAAAGAACGCTCATGGCGAGCTTCGGGCCAACCTTTGATATGGATGTGAGCTGCTGAAAGAGCTTCTTCTCTTCCATGTTCAGGAAGCCGAAGAGGGACATGTTGTCCTCGCGGACGTTGAGGATGGTGAACAGGGCTGTATCCTCACCTTTCTCCGGGAGAGCGGCGAAGGTCTGCATAGATACACCCACCTCATAGGCGACACCGCCGGTGTCTATAACAGCGCTTTCGGGGGTCTTTTCTATGAGCTTCCCCTTTACCATGTATATCAAAACCGCCTCCCTGTAATGTTCAGTGCAAGGCAGATTCCGCAGGCGAGTGCATCGGTGGCATCGAGAGGAACCTTGCCCATATTTATACCCAGAAGCACCTCCACCATCTTCTTAACCTGGCTCTTCTCCGCCTTTCCATACCCCACAACGGACTTTTTTACCTGCAGGGCTGTGTATTCGTATACGGGAAGCTCCCTTGAGAGGAGAGTGGCTATTATAGCTCCCCTGGTCTGGCCGAGGAGCATGGCGCTTTTAGGGTTTACCGAGTGGAAGAAATCCTCAACGGAGGATACCTCCGGCTTGTATTCATCTATCAAGTCCCCCAGATTGGAGCATATAACACCAAGGCGGTGGGGGAGGGTGTCCTTGCTGTTTGTGCGGATGACAGCATGATGGATGTATTCCACCTTGCCGGGCCATGCACGTACAAAGCCGACCCCGGTGCAGTTCAGCCCGGGATCGACGCCTAATACAACAACAGACAAAAGGCTTAGTCCTCGAGGGATGCCATGGCGGCATCGTCCGCTTCGAAGTTGGAGAAAACCTCCTGAACATCGTCAAGGTCCTCAAGGGCATCGGTGAGGGCTATAAGCTTCTTAAGATCCTCACCCTCTATCGGCACGGTGTTGGAGGGCTTCATGGTTATCTCTGCGTAGTCGAAGGTGTAGCCCTTGCTCTCAAGCTCCTCCTTCACACTGAGGAAGTCGCCGACGGCTGTCTCCACAACGAATACATCGCCGTCCTCTCGGAAGTCCTCTGCGCCGGCTTCGAGGGCAGTTTCCATAAGCTCTTCCTCGTTTACACCCTCTGCCTTTATCTCAATGAAACCTTTCTTGTCGAAAACCCAGGCAACGCTTCCCGCCTCGCCCATGCTTCCCCCTCTTTTTGTAAGGGTGCTGCGTACTTCGGAAACGGTTCTGTTACGGTTATCTGTAAGGGTCTGAACGAGGATTGCAACGCCAGCGGGACCGTAGCCCTCGTAGGTCACGTCCTCGAAGGAGGCCTCGCTGCCTTCACCTGTTCCCTTCTTTATCGCTCTCTCAACGTTGTCCTTGGGGAGGTTCACCTGCTTTGCCTTGTCGAGGGCGAGTCTGAGACGGGGGTTCATCTCGGGATCACCGCCCCCCTCCTTTGCCGCAACGGTAATCTCCCTTGCGACCTTGGTGAAAACCTTGCCCTTCTTGGCATCCTGAGCGGCTTTTCTGTGTTTGATATTCGCCCATTTACTGTGTCCGGCCATATCTATGCCTCCAAAATTATTATATTATGAGTTTATTCATTCATATGATTTAAGTGCCGGAAATTCGGCAGGGGGCATTATAGGCAAAAACGCCCCTTAGTGGAAGTTTAAAGTTCATATATATATGAGAGCGGGTTCTGGTATTAGAAATTGATGGAGCCGAGTATGGGGAATGTCTGCACAAGCCAAACGCTGATGACCTGCATCATATTTGTGAGCATGAGAAATCCGATGACAACAAGAAGCGCACCAGCTATCTTCTCTACCCACATCACAACCTTGCCAGCCTTTTTAAGGCCGGAGATAACAAAGCCCACCGCAAGGGCGGAGATGAGAAAGGGTATCCAGAGCCCGAAGCCGTATGCCACGAGAAGCATTATCCCCTGCGTAACCGTATCCTGCTGGGAGGCCATGCCTATGATTCCCGCTAGTACAGGGCCGAGACAGGGTGTCCATCCGAAAACAAGGGCAACGCCTAGGAGGAAGGCCTGTATAAAGAACGGGGAGCTGCCCTTCTTGGTGTAGTTCCATTTCTTCTGCATCAGCAATGTGTTGATGCGGAAGATGCCCATCATATGAAGACCGAGGATGATGATTACAGCACCGGCGATGCGTCCTAGTATATCCTTGTAGTCCCCGAGGAGCTGGCCTATCTTTGTCGCTCCAGCACCGAGGAGAACGAAGACAAGCAGGAAGCCCAGACCGAAGAATACAGCACCAAGGAACGCCTTCATCCTCGCCTTCTTCGATTCACCCGCCGAAAGGGTGTCGATGGTTTCCCCCGACAGAAAGGAGAGGTATCCCGGGAGAAGCGGAAGCACGCATGGTGATAGAAAAGAAAGTATTCCTGCCGCAAATGCGGTCATCATTCCGATTTCGTTCATAACAATATTTACAACATTTCCTCTTGATAAGCGGAGAGATTATGTACATTATAATTCAAAATTGTCAAATCATAATTTTAATATCGGAGCGGCGCAGTAATGAACAAAAACTCAAAAATATTTGCCGCAGCGGCGGTTATAATAGTTGCTGTAGGTTTTCTTCTCTTCTCTGGCTTCAGTTCGGACACCGTTTATTACCTCGAAGTTAAAGAGGTGCTTGAGAATCCGGCGGAGCTGAATAAGAAAGGCATGCGTGTGAGCGGTGCGGTTATTCCCGGAACAGTTAATAAGGATGTTAAAAACCAGCACCTCGTCTTTGATGTTGAAGATGTCGAAGGTGGAGCGAGCATGAAGGTTGATTATAAGGGTATCATACCCGATACATTCAAAGAGGACATCCATGTAATCCTCGAGGGTAACTACGATATAGAGAACGATGTCTTCGTTGCGAAGACCCTTCTCACGAAGTGCCCTTCAAAATATGAAGTTGATGCAGAGGATGCTTCCTAAATAATTTGAAATTTGCCAAAACTTTTTCTACTATACCTTTTCATACTAGTTAGGTAGTCTAAGAATCGAAAATTTTTATTAACGAGGTGATCTGTGGGCGGAGCTGGATTTCTGCTTATGATACTTGCTCTGATTTCTGGAGCGGGTGCAATCTATTTCTTTTTCAGTGGTATACGGGAGGAAAATCCTCTCTATGATAAAATAGGAAGTGTTATGCTCATGGCGCAGACTGCGTTTATGACACTTGCTTCCGTTGTTCTCATGTTTGCTCTTGTGACAAGCTATTTCAAAATAGAGTATGTTGCTCAATATACGGACCTCCGGCTCCCCATGATATACAAGCTCAGTGCTTTCTGGGCTGGTCAGGCCGGTTCGCTTCTGTTCTGGGGTCTTCTTGCGGCACTCTTCGGCTTTATAGAGCTTTTCCGCATCAAAGGCTACGGCGTACGCTACAGAAGCTCTGTTTTTCTCACAGTAGCTCTGACCACCACATTCTTTCTTATTCTTACAACATTCGTAACCAACCCCTTTGCAGAGCTGGATTTCATGCCAAGAGACGGTATGGGTATGAACCCCCTTCTGCAGAACCCTGGGATGATATACCACCCGCCGACACTTTACGTGGGATTTGTGGGCTTCACAATTATCCTTGGTCACTCCCTTGGAGCTCTTTTGACAAGGGACGCCTCCCCTAACTGGGTTAAGAGTACCCGGGGCTGGAGCATGATCACGTGGATCTTCCTCACCATCGGTATCGTCCTCGGCGGACAGTGGGCATATGTTGAGCTCGGCTGGGGCGGATACTGGGCATGGGACCCCGTTGAGAACGCCTCCCTCTTCCCATGGCTCACAGCAACGGCGTTCCTGCACTCTGCCTACATGTTCCAGAACAGGGGTAAACTTAAGACCTGGACTCATATGATGATAATGACATCATATGTTCTATGCATATTCGGAACGTTCCTTACCCGAAGCGGTATTATGGACTCTGTCCACTCCTTCGGTAAGTCAAACCTCGGTTCGTTCTTTATTGTTTATATGCTCTTTATCATTATAGGCTACCTTGCGGTGTACTTTACCCACAAGGAAGCTGTGGAAGAGAGCGGCGATGAAAAGGACTTTAACTTCACCTCAAGGGAGGGGCTTTTCTTCATAGCAAACTGGCTCTTTACAGGGCTCACCTTTGTTATCGTAATCGGTACGATTATGCCTATCATCTCAGAGATGGTTTACGACGTGCTCTCAATTATCCCTTCGGTGAAAGAGAACTTTGTGGCCAAAAAGCTCACGGTGGGAATACCGTACTACAACAAGGTATCCTCCCCTTTCTTTATGCTCATCCTTGTGCTGGCGGGTATAGCTCCCCTTGTCTCCTACGGCAAGAGTGCTGGGAAGGAGTTCTTTAAATGGCTCACACCTGCTGCGGTACTTGCGGTTATCGTGCCTGTGCTTATGGCGATGAACGGCTATACCGGCGTGCTCCCCCTTGTTCTTGCTTGCTTCACAACTCTCTCTCTCGGCTCCATCCTTACAAGGGTGTTCATGTCCATGAAGCAGAACGGTCCCGGGGTGGTTCTTAAGCAGAGAAGGCACTACGGCGGGCTTCTTGTTCATTTCGGAGTGGTTATAATGGCATACGGAATCATCGCATCATCCTTCTATAATGCGAAGACCGAGGCCGTTGTGGCACCGGGTGAATCCTTTGACTTCGGCAAATACGAGATGCAAGTCGGCGATCTCCGGTTCAGCGAGAGACGTAACTTTACAGCGGTGTTTGCACCGGTGAAGGTTGTTAATAAGGAAACCGGTAAAAAGGTCGTCACCCTTGCTCCCCAGAGAAGATACTACGTAAACAACGAAGAGGCCTGGGCGGAGGTTGCCATCCACTCCAAGCTTAAGGGTGATCTTTACCTCATCCTCGCCAGCTACTCCAAGCCGGACAACTATATCGGCATACAGGCGGTGTTCCAGCCGCTCATTGTGTGGATATGGATCGGTTGCGCTATAATGTGCCTGGGCGGAGCTTATGCAATCTCCGACAGGAGAAAAGATGGCTGAGGCTATCTTTGAACTTGATAAAGTAAAGAAAAGATACGGACATACAGAGGCCCTCCGAGGCGTGAGTTTTACTCTCGCCCGGGGGGAGTTCCTCTCGGTTTTTGGACCGAACGGAGCGGGGAAGTCCACCCTCCTCAAGCTCCTCTCCACTCTTACCAAACCCACCGAAGGGGATATACTCTTCGAAGGCACACCTCTCAAAAAGCTGAAGGATGATTTCAGAAGGCACTTCGGGATAATATCCCACCAGCCCTATCTATATGAAAACCTCACAGCCAGAGAGAATCTTGACTTCTACGGAAGGCTCTACGGGGTTAAGGAACTGAGTGACCGCATTGCAGAGATCCTTGAACGTGTTGAGCTTTCCCACCGCAAGCACGATCGTGTAAGAACCTTTTCTAGGGGTATGCTCCAGAGACTCTCCATTGCCAGAGCATTAATCCACGACCCCGATATAATACTGCTCGATGAACCTTACACAGGCCTTGATCAGCACGCCTCCATGGTGCTTACGGGGATCCTGAGGGAGCAGTTCACCAGAAATAAATCCATCGTAATGGTTACCCACAACCTCCCCAGGGGGTATGAGCTAGCCTCTCGCATCGCTGTTATGAAGAGCGGTCGCTTCACCCTTATGGAGGATAAGAACAATATACCCGAGCGTGAGTTTGAGGATGTTTATCTCAGGGCGGTGGGCTGATGGGATACTTCTCAACGGTATACAACATATTCCGCAAGGACGTCATCGAGGAGCTGAAATCGAGGGAGGTGGTGAACTCCATGCTCATCTTCTCCCTGCTCGTTGTTATCGTTTTCAGCTTCGTTTTCGAGCCGGGAAGCTCCGCAAAAGAGGAGACGGTGGGGGGCATTCTATGGATGTCCATCGTTTTCGCCGGTATTCTCGGGCTCAATAAATCGATGATGACCGAGGTGCAGGGTGGCAACCTGAACGCCCTCATGCTCGCTCCTGTGGATAAGAGTGCGGTCTTTTTCGGCAAGGTCATTAGTAACTTCACCTTCATCGCCATCGTGGAGATCATTACCATCCCGCTTTTTACGGTTCTTTACAACGTGAATCTCTTCGGCGGCGGCATATGGACCTTTGTAACCTTCTTACTGGGAACTTACGGGTTTGCGGTGCTGGGTACAATATTCTCACTGATTTCGGTGAACACACGTACTAGGGAGGTTATGCTCCCCCTTCTGCTTCTTCCGATTCTTGTGCCGGTGATTCTTGCTTCTGTGCAGTCACTTAACGTGTTTGTCATGGGAAGGGACACCTCCGAGGCATTCATGTGGTTGAAGCTTGTGGCTATTTTCGATATTATCTTTACGGCGGTTATCTTCGCCGTGTTTGACTTCATTGTAGAGGAATAGTGATATGAACAAAGACAGGATCCTTGATATTGCAGCAGTTATTGCCATACTCGGCGCACTCTATATGGCGTTTATCTTCGCTCCCGAAGAGCGTGTTATGGGGGCTGTGCAGAAGATATTCTACTTCCACGTGGCCAGTGCCTGGCTGTCATTCTTTGCTTTCTTTGTGACATTCATCTGTAGTATCGCATTCCTCGTAAAGGATTCCTTCACCTTCGACGATGTGGCGGCAAGCTCTGCGGAGATAGGGCTCCTCTTCTGTACCATCGTGCTGATAACCGGACCCATATGGGCAAGGCCCGCATGGGGTGTTTGGTGGACATGGGATCCGAGACTAACAACAACAACGATCCTCTGGTTTATCTATATGGGCTATCTTATGTTGCGCAAATTCATCGATGAGCCGGGCAAGCGTGCAAGGTTCGCCGCCGCAGTGGGAATAATCGGTTTTCTCGATGTTCCGGTGGTATACTTCTCTATCAGGATGTGGCGCACCATCCACCCCAATGTTATGCAGAAGGGTGGTGGCGGTCTTCATCCCGATATGCTTAAGGCGCTTATATTCTCTGTGATAGCATTTACGATACTCTATTTTGCTCTTCTCTCCAAGCGAACAGCTCTGGCGGTTATGGAGAGAAGGATCGATGCCCTTAAGATGAGCGGAGAATAGTTTATCTGAACATCTGGATATGATCCCTTAGCTCTGAATCTCGTTAGCAGGAGTTTCAGCAGATGATAGAATCTCTCGCCCTTTCCGTGGTTAAATCTTTGGCCGCACTCCTTTTTAAGGCGTATATCGTTGCAACCCCCAATGTGGCCATAGACGGCGCACCTTCTTGGTATTACGTGGAGGAGCGTTCCAAGGTCTGCGTATTCACCTCTGCAAAATCTGAGCATGAGGCTGTGGAGCAGGTCAGAACCGGAGCGGTTCGGAAGATGGAAAACCGCATAGCCGAACTGCTGGACATTGTTATACAGGGTGAGTACAGGGATATAACATCCGATGAGGAGAAGGACTTCCTTCTCGCACTCACAAAGGATCGGGATCTCCCCCTTTTCGTACGTGGTAATATCCGCCATGAACAAATTGAGTACGACGAGGAATCCGGGCGTACCTTCGGCAAATCGTGCATAGATAAGGCGCTCATACTTGATTATGAAACGAAGCGCATTGCCGAGGCAAAAACAGCCCTCACCCATAAGCGGGCTGAGGATGCCTTTGATGAGCTGGATGCCGAGTAGAACAGATTTCCCTTGCCTTAATACCACCGAAACGCTATAGATACTCCCCGAGGTGAATAGATGATTATACACGGCCGCAACACCGTTGCAGAGGCTCTTAAGCTTAATATTGTGAAGCACCTTTTCCTTAGAAAGGGCTCCACCTTTGAATATAGCTCCGATGTACCCGTTGAGGAATACGGCAGAAAGGAATTCGACCACCGCTTCGGCGGCGAGGCCCAGGGTATCGCCGCAGAGATTAACGATATTGAACCCAAGGAGTTCGTCAAGGAACGTAAAAAGATTCAGGGGCACACCCTGATACTTGACCGCATTCAGGACCCCCATAACTACGGAACTATCATTAGGGCGGCGAACTGCTTCGGTGTAAAGAACTTTGTGGTGGCAAGATACCACCAATCTCCCATAACAGCCGCTGTTTGCAAGGCCTCAAGCGGTACGATCTTCCATGCGAACATCTACGAGACTACGAACATAAGCAACGCCGCAGCGGATCTCAAGAAGCAGGGGTTCACCATCTATGCCGCTGATGTTAAGGGTGAAACGAGGCTTAAGGATGTTGAATTCTCTGAAAAATCCGCCGTTATACTCGGCTCCGAAGGTAAGGGGATACGCCCCGGCGTTCTTGAGAATGCGGATGTAACCTTCCGTATCCAGATCGAAGGTGATATCGATTCACTTAACGTCTCCCAGAGTGCCGCAGTTATTATGTATTCCCTCCAAAGCTGATATGATTTGACATTTCATCGTGTACACTTCAAATTATATAGAGGTGTGCATGTATGGAGCTAAAAGAGCAGATAAGGCGTATTATCACCGATGAGGTGCTGAATTCGCCGGAGAACAGCCTTGTAGATATTGCAGAGAAGGCCTGGGAGAAGCCGGTTGTGGCCTTCGCCGCCGGTGATGATCCCCTTTTCATGAAGTATCGTGAAATGATTGGTGACTTCTACTGGCTCCCCGAGGACGCTATGCGTGCGGGTTACCCCGGCGAATCCTTCGATTCCTCAAGGCTTAGCATTGTCTGCTGGATCCTTCCCCAAACCGATGAAACCCTCAAGGAACATAGATCATATAAAGATCTCCCCTCCCGAAGATGGACCCTTGCAAGGCTTTACGGCGAGGAATTCAATCATCACCTTCGTGCCGTGGTGCAGAACAGCCTGCGTGATATGGGCTACAGAGCCGTATCACCTATTATCGCAGAGGGTTGGGACTATCAGCAGTCCGACAAGGTCGGGGTATGCTCCAACTGGAGCGAGAGGCATACCGCCTTCGCCGCAGGGCTTGGAACGTTCGGGCTGTCAGACGGTTTCATAAGCGTTGCAGGAAAGGCTATACGTGTTGGTACAACCGTTGTGGAGGCTGATATCGAGCCGGACAGGCGGCTTTACACCGACCATACGGAGAACTGTCTGTACATATCCGAGGGAAAATGTGGAGTGTGTATTAAGCGGTGCCCCGTGGATGCGATAAGCTCTGACGGCCATGACAAGGATAAATGTAAAAAATATATAAGAGAGGTAACCTCCGCCCACGCCCTTAAGCAGACAGGCGAGGTGGTTACCAGCTGTGGATTGTGTCAGGCAGGGGTACCATGTGCAACGAGGATCCCTGTTAAATCAAACCGGGAAACAGCTGAGGCGATGTTCATGGGAGAACTTTGATATATCGACCCCTAGCATAGCCTATTCTTCCATCCTTTCGAATCTGCCACCAGAAACCTTTAGAATCCTTTATCTCCTTCAATAAAGCAAGGTCCTCGCCCCCCTTTAGTTTCATTATTACGGGGCTTTGGTGGTCGGGCTTTTCACGAATGTTAAGCACTGGTGGGCTTACCCTCCCCCGCTTATCAAGTTGCATGACGGGTTTTCTTGATAGAAGCGAGCTCTTTACATAGCCTTCGGTGTTCTGGTAACGCACCTTTCTCCATGTGCCGTTGATGGTGAACACCTCTTCTTCAATGGATACACGACTGTTGTGAACCAGCTGCGTTACTACATCGGAGCGAGGATCAGCATCTTTCCTTACATTCAGAAGCAGGGGGCGGACATAGGCGTATATCCTCAGACCGTCTCCGCCTTCCACCAGTTTGCTCTCCCTCTGTTCCACAAGTTCAAGCGCCTTTTCGGCAAGGGTGTTGGTTTTTTCCAGAACCTCTTCGGACTTTACAGCAAGCCTCTCAATGCTCTTTTCATTGGCGCTGAGTTTAGTTTCAATAGCCTGCTGACGCTCAGCCATTTCGGCAATAACCTTCTGGTGTCTTACCAACAGGATGGTCAGGTCATCGACCCGTTTCTCCATAGGCGGAGTGTTATCTACGCCGGCGCACCCGTAAAGGGTTGCAGTTAATAGTATAAGTATAAAAGTTCGAGACAACTGAAACCTCCATATGTCACTACATGGATTATATACACCAATGTTGTGATTTGTACAGCCTTGAGAATGGTTTCTACATTATTAGAACAATCGTTCGTTTTTTGACCAATTTTTAACAAAACCGTATCATGTATTTAAACTAGATATTTTATATGAATATAAAATCCAAAAAGGCTGCATGAGATGAAGGTGCGGCTTTCGATAAATAATCTTATTCACTATATGTAAGTATTTTTGAAATTAATTAAGGAGACCATTATGGCGAGACTGTTTGTTTTTCTTGTGACTCTTCTCATATTTTCAGGTTCTGCCTTCGCTGAATCCGGTAGAGACATTTATGCTACAAAATGCGGAGGATGCGGCAAGAAACCCGCTGATAAGGTATCTATCCAGTGGAACCGGTGGGTTGAGAAAAAGAAGTATGAAAAGTGCTGTGAAGGGGTTACCCCCGATGAGGTAGATGCGCTTAAGAATTATTTGGTGAGTCATGCGGCGGATTCCGATCAGCCCGAAGGCGACACATTCAACTAAAACGGAGATGAAGGACCTATGAAAAATATACAGATACTGCTGGTTGCAATTTTAATAATGACAGTTCCTGCTGCTTTTGCGGCTGATAACGATGAAAAGATCAAGATGCTCGAAAAGCGCATCGAACAGCTCGAGAAGCTCCTGATGGAACAGAAAGAGACCACCGATACAAAGATGGTGGAGCAGGAGAAAAAGATAAGCGGCGTTGAAGAGCTTATAGAGGAGAACGAGGAGCGTCTTTCGGATGTTGAGATCAGAGCATGGACAGACAGACTCAGCCTCGGCGCAGAGATGCTCACCAGGGTCACTAACACATCCTTCTCCTCCGGATGGGACAGCGAGCCCTATGCATACAACAGATACTTCGGAACACCCTACGACACACACGGCAAGCCCTACCTCACAGCCGAGGAGGCGGGTGTCAAAGAGGAGTCCAGCAATTTCTGGACAAGCAGAGCACGCATTACATTCAGTGGAGAGGCCCACGAAAGGCTCAGATTCAGAGGTTCTATGACAGCTTTCTATAACTGGGCAGACCAGGATGATGATAACAGTATCCGCCAGCCCCAGCAGGGACGCTACCCGAGCAGCTCCTCCGAAATGCTTCTGGATAAGGCTTATATAGAATGGGATATGGCTAAAGGTGCTGTTCCTGCAACACTGCTTCTGGGACGTCAGCCCTCCTTTGATGGACCTCCCTATGAGCTTAAGGCGGATTCCCCCCGTAAATCTGTATACCCCCAGCTCTTCTTCGATGTGGTTGTGGATGCGGCTATCGTTAACTTCAACCTTTCAAACGTTACCAAGATACCCGGAACAGGGCTGCGCTTTACCTATGCAAAAACTCTGCAGAATGATGTAAATGCATACTATGGCAGATATATGAAAGATGAAGAGGGAATGGACGGTGAGGTCTACGGGCTGTTCTTCGAAACAGGATTACCCTTTAAGATCGCCTCCAACCAGCTTTTTGTACTTGGCTATTACAGCATAAACGATTTCTACGGCCCTAACTCACAGGGGCTCACAACGGGTGATACTGTTCTTGGTGATATGGCTTTCACAGGCGCCCATCTCCAGTTTGATAACATAATGAGAAGCGGGGTCGATCTTTTTGCCTCCTACGGCCAGATGAAGTTTACACCCGAGGATGACAAAGCTTTCTTCGGTACAGAGACCGATGAGCAGACAGGCAGAGCCTTTTATGCCGGCGTACGCTATACACTCCCCAGCTTCAAGACAAAGATCGGTCTTGAATACAACCAGGGCTCCGAATACTGGTACAGGCCTGTTGCATCGGATAACCCTGTGGAGAAACTGGGAACCAGAGGACAGGCATGGGAGCTTTATTTCCTTCAGCCGATGCTCCAGAACAAGCTCTTCCTAAGAGGTGGAATTATTCAGGTTGCATACGACCACACAGGCTCAAACACATGGTACTACCCTGTAATGGATACAGACTACGGTATAAACAGCATGTATCTGGAGCTTGAGGCCAGGTTCTGATAAACGATGAAGAAAGATAAAGGGGGGCTTGCCCCCCGCCTTAAGAGCGTTCTCATGCGCAGAAGCCTGCGCACAAAGATATTCGGCATCCTTATAATCGCCGCCCTTGCACTTATAGTTATGCTTGGTGCCAACGCCAATGCACTAAAAGAGATCTCCACCAGGCAGAAAAGGCTCAGCACTGTACAGCTTCAGATAAGCATGCTCAGTAATGATGCTGTTTCAATGATACAGGCGATGAAGTCTGATTTCTTCTCCTCTGCTCTCTCCAAGACTTACGACAGGGACGAGTTCCGTGCCAAGGCGGAGGAGATCTCCGGGAAGCTCACAAAGATTAAGGATATTGCCAGCAGGAACGGCATGGAAGAGCTCGAGGACATAATCGAGAAATCCCGTGTGCGCTTCAATTCTTTCTATAATATCGGCGGAACCCTATCCTCCGCCTTTGAAGAGGACTTTGAGGAAGGTGTATTTGCCGCCGAGGGTCTTAATATAATCGCCCAGAAGATGGAGGAGGAGCTTAAGCTGCTCATTCAGTTTGCAAACAAGGATCTCACCGCTTCGTTTAACGAGCTTGAAACCTTTATGGATAAAACGCTTAGGCATATGATGACGGGCAGCGGCGTTATAATCGTTCTGATATTCATCATGGGCACAATCCTTGTCAGGCTTATAACAGGCTCCGTAAGAGAGCTTAAAACCCATATCAACGAGATTACCGAATCCAGAGACCTCACCATACGTTCCGATATATCCTCCGGTGATGAGATTGAAGAGATCTCCTCTGCGCTCAACGAGCTCACCGAAGCTATGCAGAGGATAATCCATGAGGTTATAACAACGAGCAATGAGAACACCTCCACTACGGCGGAACTCAACGTTAATACAACAGAGATAAGCAATATGGTTGAGGAGGAGCTTAGGATTGTCCACGATGTTACCGAGCAGGGGCGCAATGTGGAAACTATCCTGGAGAGCTCTGTGGAGGGGCTGAACAGGGTGAACGATGAGATGGAGGTTGCCCAGACAACACTGGGGAGCACAACGGATGAGGTCGTTAACCTTGTGGATGAGATAAACAGCTCCAAAGAGATGGAGGAGGAGCTTTACGATGATTTCAAGGAGCTCCTTGAGGCTGCGGATAATATAAAGAACGTCCTTAACATCATCAATGATGTGGCAGAGCAGACCGATCTCCTTGCCCTGAATGCAGCCATAGAAGCCGCAAGAGCTGGCGAGCATGGAAGGGGTTTTGCCGTTGTTGCCGATGAGGTGAGAAAGCTTGCGGATAAGACGAAGGCAAACCTCAGTGAGATTACAAAAACAATGAATATCATCCTGAATGGTATAAACGAGTCTAACTCTGTTGTTGAGAGAAACATCGAAAACATGAACCGTCTCTCAGGCATATCCGCCTCTGTAAAGGCTGAAATGGACAGGTTTGCAGGGATAATGGACAACACTGCCCGTGTTACCACCTCCTCCATAGAGGATTCCAGAGAGGTGGCAAGGCAAACCTCGGGAATGATAGAGAAGATTACCCAGATAAGCGAGATGTCCTCAACCTCCGCAAGGAATATTCAGGAGATAAGCACTGCCATCGATCATCTCAACTCGCTTATGGAGGATCTAAACGTGCGTATAGGCGCATTCAAGGTCTGAGCCTTTTCATAACCCCCATAAAATGGTATTCTTTCTTTGAGCGATTAGCGGGCTGCTTTATGCGGCCCGTCTTTTTTTAAGGAGGGTTCCATGGAAAACTTTACATTCAGTATCCCGACGAAGATATTCTTCGGCAGGAATCAGATAAAGGTGCTGGCAAGGCAGGTTCAGAAAGCGGGGGGAACCCGTGTTCTCATCACCTACGGCAGTGATCGTGTACGCAGTAGCGGTCTGCTTGACGCTGTGAAGGGGAAGCTGGACGAGAGGAATATATACCACACTACGATGGGCGGCATCGAGCCTAATCCACGCATTACCAGCGTCCGTGAGGGTGTAAGGATTTGCAGAGAGGATGATATCGACTTTATACTCGCCGTCGGCGGCGGAAGTGTTCTGGACTGCACAAAGGCCATCGCCGCTGGAGCTTGCTACGATGGGGATCCATGGGATTTCAATCTGCGCAAGGCGGCCATAAGCAAGGCGCTCCCCCTCGGCTCCGTTCTCACACTCGCTGCCACGGGCTCTGAGAGTAACGGAAATGCAGTTATATCAAATATCGAAACCAAGCAGAAACTTCCCATATATTCACCCATACTTCATCCGGCATTCTCCATACTTGATCCAGAGTATACCTACAGCGTTCCACCGTATCAGACTGCGGCGGGTGTTGTTGATATCATCGTCCATGTGCTGGAGCAGTATTTCACCCCCACAGAAGGGGTTTACCTGCAGGACCGGATATGCGATGCGCTTGTGAAAACCTGTATCGAATACGGACCGAAGGCCATCGAAAATCCCGACGACTACGAGGCAAGGGCAAATATACTCTGGGCAGGAACCCTTGCGCTCAACAGCCTGATAAGCTCCGGCAGGGTCGGCGACTGGGCAGTCCATGTCATAGAGCATGAGGTCAGCGCCATGTTTGATATTACCCACGGTGCAGGGCTCGCCGTACTGTACCCCCACTGGATGGAGCACGTTATGGATGAGGGGAATGTGGACAAGTTCTTCGATTTGGCCGTTAACGTCTTTGGTGTTCAGCCCAGCGGTGACAAAATGGCGGATGCAGGCAAAGGAATAACCCGCCTTCGGGAGTTTTTCAGCTCCATCGGCATGCCGGCGACCCTTGCCGAAGAAAAGGTTGAGGAGCAGAGCCTCCCCGAAATGGCGGAAAGGGCGGTTTTCTTCGGGGAGCCGGGGCATTTTAAAAAGCTGAGCGAAGCTGATATACTCCAGATCCTCAAATCATCGTATAAATAGTTACGCCAACGGGGATATCCTGCAATAGGGGTATCCCTGATTATTATTTTACTTGTTACAAGATCCCTTCTATGAGAAACTTTCTAGTATGAATAAAAGAATAATTAACATGAACACAACCTATAACTACTATTCCAGAGAGATACGTCCCTCCGTCATAGTAGAGGTTTTCCCGGCACGCCTCCCCGAGGCGGATTTGGAGCCCCTGAAACAACTGGATGACGATGCAGGTCTTGCCGCCCGTATGGAGGAGATGTACGACTCCGTTAAGGACGAGGTCGATTCAGCCCTTGAAGGACGGGGCTTCAGCGATTCCCAGCAGAAGATCCTCTTCTTCACAGATCTTCTTCACAGGGCCGTTCCTTTTACCCCCATGGGCAAAAGGGAGACGGCGGCTAATAAGTCTGTACCCCAAAGCCTCAGGGAATATCTGGATGCACCCTTTGCGGGATGCGATGTCAAGGCGGAGTCCCTTCTCAAGCTGTTGAAGACCCTCGATATAAAATGCCGCTACGTCCAGTTTGCCGATACACAGAACTGGAGCCACGCTTTTATGGAGGTGGATACCGGGGACGGGTACGAGATGTACTGCCCCACATTCAACCTCTGGATGAAAACAAATATCGATGAGATAATTGAGGATCCTTGGCGCACGAGAAAGTTTATGGAGCTTTACTCATCCGAATTCTGTCTGGATACACCCTTTGGCGATGACAACGGCTTTGAGGAGTTCATCGATGAACAGGCGGATGCGAACGACCATACGGTGTTCAAGTACAACCGGAGCTGGTTCACATGTATGGGCTACTACCCGATGGTTCCCCCATCTGTTCTCTTTCAGGTGGACTACAAGCCCTACTACGACATGCGCAAGGATGACCGCTACTTGTTTGTGAAGCAGTAAAGGATACTTCTTACTTTTCGTCTGTGGATCCGTAGTGAATTCTTTCCCTCCTGGTGATAATATTATTGTATGCAGTCAGAATTAATTGGAGGTAAAGATGTCTGAAAAATTCAGAGCTATGATAGTCGAAAAGGGCGAGAAAGGGTACGAAAGAAGGATAGGCGAGAAGAGCGTGGAGGAGCTCCCTGAGGGTGAGCTTGTTGTGCGTGTACGCTATTCATCCCTTAACTTCAAAGATGCGCTCTCCGCCATTGGAAATAAAGGTGTTACGAGAAACTTCCCCCATACTCCCGGCATAGATGCTGCCGGTGAGGTTGTGGAGTGCTCCGATAGCAGGTTCTCACCGGGCGATATCGTTCTGGTAACAGGTTATGACCTGGGCATGAACACCTCCGGAGGTTACGGCGAGTATATCCGGATCCCCTCCGGTTGGGCACTCCCCATACCCAGCGGGCTTAATGAGCGCTCTGCCATGGCCCTCGGTACAGCAGGCTTCACCGCCGGACTCTCTGTTTACAAGCTTATGGAAGCGGGCGTTACCCCTGATAAGGGTGGCGTTATCGTTACAGGCGCCACCGGCGGAGTGGGGAGTATAGCTGTTTCTATACTCGCTGCGGCGGGTTTCAGCGTTACAGCGGTTACCGGAAAGCCCGATCAGGCGGAATTCCTTAAAAAACTGGGTGCAGAAGAGATTCTCGGACGGGATGAACTTATGCAGGCGAACGAGAAGATGATGTCCAAAACAAGATGGGCCGGTGCTGTGGATGTTGTGGGAGGGGATATGCTCTCCGCAGTTCTCAAGTCGGTTCATTACCTTGGCGCAGTTACCTGCTGCGGCCTTGTGGGCTCACCGGAGCTTAACACAAACGTATTCCCATTTATCCTAAGGGGAGTAAGCCTTATCGGCATAGACAGTGTTGAATGCCCCATGGATCCCAGGAAGAAGGTCTGGGAGAAGCTCAGCGGTGAATGGCTCCCGGAAAATCTAGAAGATATTGTGGAAGAAACGGACCTTGACGGTCTTAGTGATAAAATCGATCTCATACTCAAGGGCGGCCTAAAGGGGCGTGTCGTTGTGGATATGGGATAGGAGGAAGAGATGGAAGAAACAGTCCTTGTTGAAATGAAGGATGACGTTGCAGTTGTTACGATAAACAGACCTAAGGCTATGAACTCCATAGACCCGGATACGATCTCCGCCCTTGGCGAGGCTGTGGCGGATCTGGCAGTTGATCCCGATGTCTCTGTTATAATACTCACAGGAGCAGGGGAGAAGGCCTTCGTGGCTGGTGGCGACATAAAGGGGATGACCGAGCTCGACGGAATGGGGGGAAGGGAGATGGCCCTTGATGCCCAGTCCGTCTTTAACCTTGTGGAGAAGTGCCCGAAGCCTGTGATTGCGGCCATCAACGGCTACGCCCTCGGCGGAGGATGCGAGCTTGCACTCTGCTGTGACATACGTCTTGCGGCGAAGTCCGCCAAGATTGGCCAGCCCGAGGTGAACCTCGGCATTATACCAGGTTTTGGCGGAACCCAGCGGCTTCCGAGGCTTGTGGGGAGAGGTCTCGCCAGTGAGATGATATTCACAGGCGAGATGGTTACAGCCGAGTATGCAGAGAGAATCGGTCTTGTGAATCATGTGTATGAAGACGGCGAGCTTATGGACAAGGCCCTTGAGATGGCCGTGAAGATTGCAGAGAAGAGCAGGACAGCTCTTAAGCTTTCCAAAGAGGCCATAGTGAACGGCACGGAGATGGATCTTGATAAGGGATGCCTTTATGAGGCGGATCTCTTCGGTCTCAGCTTCTCCTCTGCGGATAAGAAAGAGGGTGTTTCTGCCTTTATCGAGAAAAGAAAACCCGAATTTAAGGATGTATAGATAACCAAAACCCTCCCCAACCGGGGAGGGTAGCTTTTTTATATTTGACATTTGACTCCTATATTTCTGTAATTGCTGAACATAACTTTGGAGGCCGGTATGTTCCGTATTATTTGTGCTGTGATTATTGCTCTGTCGCTGTACGCACCCAAAGATGCTTTATCGGGGGATAAGCTCCGGATACTCTGGCTCTCCTCGCTCCCCTACGATATTAAGACGCAGGAGCCCTCCCCTTTCTGGATGAGAACCAAATACTATATCGAGGCCGCAGCGGAAGATCTGGGGGTCGAGATAGTCCACGCTCCTTACTTTGATGATTACAATCTCTTTGTAAACCTTGCCAAGGGGTATCTAGGATCTAATAATCCCCCCGATGCCGTATTGTTTCATAACCATAAAATGCGGGGAGAGGATGTTTTGGAGATAGCCGAGGAGTTTGGTGTTCCTGCCTTTGTGTTCAACGCAGGATTCACCACGGATGAGCAGGGGGAGCCGAGGGGCAAATACAAAAAATGGATTGGGGAGATACTCCCCGATGACGAGTTTGCCGGATTTGTACTCATGGAGGCTCTGGCAGAGGAATGCAGGCTTATCCATAAGGAGGGCACCATTCAGGCTGTAGCCTTTGCAGGTGGAAGGGATTCAAATCCCTCCATATTGAGAGTAAAGGGGATGAACCGTTACCTTAATGGCAACAAAGGGATAAATATGCGCCAGATCTTCAATACAGACTGGGACCCGGAAAAGGTTGCCCTTATGATTCCGCCCCTTGCTTCGAGGTATCCGGAGGTTGCCTTATACTGGGCTGCTAGCGATGCCATAGCGAAGACGACGGCGGAACAGCTCACAAGGCTCGGTTATATGCCGGGTGAAGACTTCGTAACCGGAGGGATGGACTGGCTGCCGGAGGTTATCCATATGATAGAGGATGGCACACTGGCCGCATCGGTGGGCGGGCACTACATCGAGGGAGCCTGGGCTGTTATTCTTATACACGATTACCTCAAAGGTGTAGATTTCGCTGAGACGGGAAGGCTTTCCTTCAAAACAGAGATGTTCCCGCTCACCGGTTCAAATATCTCTGAGTTTGCAGATCTGATAAAAATGCAGGATTCAGATACTGTTAAACGAATAGATTTCAAGGCCTATTCAAGATACTATAATCCCGACATGAACGACTACAGCTTTAGTATCCCCGAGACTCTGAAGAATCTCAAAGGAGCCTCTTCCAGGGAATGAGATACCTTGGGCCTTTATAGGTGTGCTTGCCAACGAATATGGTAAAGAATGGCTGCGGCGCAATGTCAGTGGGCGGATTAATCCAGTGAAAGGTTTCAATAGTCATGGATAAACTAACCAGTGGTATCTGGTAAGAGTTATGGCTTCTGCTATTATGTGCTATAATTAATAACATTTTTCAATTACAGGGTTTGCTATGAAAAAGAGCATCAGAGCCAGAAGCCTTTTCATGCTCTACTCCGCGGCTATACTTATCGTTGTCACAGTAACCATGGGCGTTTTCTTTATCCAGGGGCACAGGCAAAGCGCCGAGGATGAGATTGAAAGGCTCAAGCGGCAGTATACCGAACTGGAGAAAAAGAATGCCCGCCGCACCGTTACGGAAGCGGTTTCCTATCTTGAGTTCAGAGATTCCTACACGAATGAGCTTTTGCGTGAGGATAAATCCAAAAGGTCTGGCCGAGCCCTTGAAATGATAAGCTCCCTCTATAGAGAAAACTCCTCGATACTTGACCCCGAACAGCTTAAAAAGTCCGCACTCCTCTTCCTGAAGCACACCAAAGGGAGGCATGAGGGTGATTACTTCTTCACTGTGGATTGCAAAACTGAAACTGTGAGCATGCACCCCTCTGATCAGGAGGTTCTTGGAAGGCATGTTTCAGAGATTCGTGACGGAGAGGGAAGGGTGTTTCTGCCCTCGTCTCTCAGCGTCTGCTCCTCTGGCGGAGCCGGATATCTGAAGTATTACTGGCAACTCCCCGGCAAAAAGAAGGGGCGTTTCTACGAGAAGACAACCTTCTATCAGTATTCGCCCGAGATGGATACTATCATCTATACGGGAGACTATCCCGGCGCCGTTGAACAGAGGCTTAAGCGTGATGCCCTTGCCCACCTCTCATCCATCCGTTTTGGAAATAACTACTACCTTGTGGTTATGGATCTTTCGGGAACGATCCATGCCCATGCGGATAAATCTCTCATAGGCGTAAACCATTACAGCTCCGAAAATAAACAGCTTAATGCGATAATGGCTTCCATAGATGATGCAGTGTCCAAGACGGGGAAAGGTTTCTTTACATATAAATGGAGCAGGCCGGGAATCATCGGGACAGACGAATATATAAAGAAGTATGGCTATGCAATGGTTTATGAGAAATGGGGATGGATAGTCGTAGGTGGAATGTATCTTGAGGATCTGGAAAAGGAGGTCGCCAACATAAGGAGTAGTATTGACGAAAGGCTCAGACGCGATGTCAAGTACACGATATTTATCCTCGCCGCCTCATCGATAATGATCTTTATCTTCTCCATCCTTTTCTCCGCCAGATTATCTGCGGATTTTGACAGGCTCACCGCATTCTTCCGCCGCTCGGAAACTGAAAAGTCCGAAATGGATACAGACAGCCTTTTTATCAGCGACCTTAAAGAGGTTGGAGTACGTGCAGGTGAATTGGTTAACACCCTTCATATATACAAAGAGAACCTTGAGGTTATGGTTGCAGAGCGCACAGCTGAGCTGGAGAAGGCTCTGGAGGAGAATATCCAGGCAAACCTGTTCAGAAACGCCGCCCTGGATACCATGCCTAATCCGTTCTTTTATAAGGGGAGCGATGGTAAGTATATTATAGTGAATAAGGCCTTCGCTGATTTTAACGGTGTTTCGGCTCAGGATGTTCTGGGGAAGACATCACTGGAGCTCTCGCCATCCCGTCTGGCTGAAAAGGATTTTGAGATGGATAGACAGCTCCTTGAGCAGGGTGCAGGGGAAACTCAGATCTATGAAGCAAAGGTTAAGCGTTTTGATGATGTTTATGCGGATGTAATATTCTACAAAGCCGTTGTGCCCGATAAGGATGGAGAAGCAGCAGGGATCGTTGGGACGTTTATAGATATAACCGAAAGAAAGAATATTGAGCGAGAACTTGTTCAGGCAAGGAAAACCGCCGAGGATGCAAACGAAGCGAAATCAAGATTCCTTGCCGCCATGAGCCACGAGATAAGAACCCCGATGAATGCCATTATAGGTATGACTGATACGCTGAAGGAATCCGTTGATGATCCAGAGCAGAAGCAGTTTATCAATATAATCTCAAACGCAAGCGACAACCTTATGTCTATCATTAATGATATCCTCGACATCTCAAGGGTTGAGTCGGGGATGCTTAAGCTGGACAGAAGTATCTTTAACGTAAGAGAGCTTCTGGAGCAGTGTACGGATATCAGCGGAATACGGGCTACGGAAAAGGGTGTCGATATGGTCTGCTATATCGGCGATGGTGTGCCAAAAGCCGCAGTCGGGGACCCCCTGAGACTGCGTCAGATTTTATCAAATTTCCTCAGCAATGCAGTCAAGTTCACCGAAGAGGGTTATGTTATCATCAGGGTTTCAAATATCAGCACAGAGGAGAGTAAAACCCTTAAGCTGAGATTCGACATTGAGGATACGGGTATAGGTATAGCCGAAGATAAGAAGGAGCTCATCTTCGACCGTTTCACACAGGCGGACACTTCAGCAACAAGAAGGTTCGGCGGAACAGGGCTCGGGCTCTCCATCTGCAGGCACCTTGTGAATATGATGGAGGGGACAATAACCGTTCAAAGTGAGCCGGGCAGAGGTAGTGTGTTCAGTTTTTCTGCGGTGCTTGAGCATGCCCCTGGAGAATTTGATTCTACACCCCTTCCTGACCTCAGCTCAGATCGGTTCTATGTTGATCTTAAAAGCAGCGTGCTCAGCGGCTACATATCAGAGATTTTCACAGGATACGGCGGTGCAGAGGTGAATGAGTTCGCTCAGGCTGAGATCGTTGTTACGGATAAATCATCGGCAGAGATCATTGAGCTTTACAAAGGGGATGGCAGGTATATCATATCTGTAATCGACAGAAGGGCTGATTCAGAAGCGATCGGAAGATACGCAGCAGCAGGTGTGCAGGGATTTCTCAGAAAACCTCTCAAACTAAGCCAGATAGAGGCTACACTGCTGAGCATTGCCCAGCCGGGATACATAATTAACGAAGAATTTTTGCAGGAAACACCCCCTCCGGAGGAGGCTCCGGAGCTTGATATACTTGTTGCAGAGGATTCAGAGAATAACAGGCTCGTGGTGGAAACCCTGCTGAAGGATTACCCCTTTACCATCAGTTTTGCAGAGAACGGACGCCTAGCTGTCCAGATGGCTTGTGAGAAAGAGTATGACCTTATAATTATGGATATTGAAATGCCTGAGATGGACGGTTTTGATGCTATTTCAAATATTCGTGCAGATAGCCTTAATATGTACACACCGTGTATAGCAATGACAGCACACGCATTTCCGGAGCATGTTCAGAAATGCAAGGACGCAGGATTCGACTCGTACATATCCAAACCCCTTGACAAAAGAGGGTTTGTCATGTCAATAATTATGATTAGAAAATCATCGAAAGACAAGGGATAATAAATGATGAGATCTATTTTACTCATTGTGATTCTAACTTTATTAACAAGCACTTTGTGTATTGCTCAAGATGAATTGTCGCTTCTTTCCATTGAAGAACTTATGACAGTGGAGATAACCACTCTCAATAAACGCCCTGAAAAGCTTAAGGAAGCTCCCTCAGCTATCTATGTGATAACATCCGAGGAGATCAAGCGCAGCGGAGCAACAAGTATCCCTGAGATTCTTCGTCTCGCACCTGGTGTTACATCAACACGCTTCGATGCGAAGGACTGGGGCCTTGGCATAAGAGGGTTTCCAATGCTCCACTCGAACAAGCTTATGGTTCTTGTGGACGGCAGAAGCATATACACTCCCATGTTCTCCGGCGTTCTATGGAACTTTCAGGACATTGTTCTTGAGGATATAGCGCAGATCGAGGTTATAAGGGGCCCCGGTGCAACTATGTGGGGCACCAATGCAGTTAATGGCGTCATCAATATAATAACAAAGTCTGCTGCTGAAACTCAGGGCACGATGGTCACTGCACTGGGTGGCAATGAAGACACATACCAGGCAGTTACACGCTATGGTGGTAAGGCGGAGAACTTCTACTACAGAGTTTACTCCAAAGCATCCGAGACAGATGGATCTGAGAACGTTGAAAACTACGTAACACCTCTGGCAGATTACTATAGAAACGCACTCGCAGGCTTCAGGATGGACTCCAGGGGAAGCATTAAAACGAACTGGACTATTCAGGGCGAGGGCTTTCAGGGCTATATGTGGTACCATCCGCAAAAGGTTGATCTGGACCCCCTTGAGTGGGAGATCGTAGATTCAAGCAGGACAACCAAGCGTGCCCATCTCATGGGAAAGCTGGATCACGAGGCCGACAGCGGTAAATATTCTATACAGGCATATGTGGATCATCACAGCCAGGACAGCCTCAGCCGGGGCATGCAGATCAACACCTACGATGTCGATTTCCAGCATGAACTCCCCGTTTATAAAAGGAACAAGCTCTATTGGGGGCTGGGGTACAGGTACGTAACAGACAGTTTCCATAATACCTATAACTTCTTCATGAAGCCGGAAAAAGCTGTTCGGCATATATTTAGTGCGTTTATCCACGATGAAATAACAATAACCGATTCGCTCAAGCTTTCCGGTGGTATCAAGTATGAAAAATCCGATTACACCGATGGAGATATAATGCCGAATCTCAGGCTTGCCTACACAATGAATGAGGATATCTTCCTCTGGGCATCCGCTGCAAAAGCTGTCAGGAATCCATCAAGGTGGGATAAGGACAGTGAAACAAGAACGGTTTATCTCCCGGGGCAGGGCCCGCCACCGTACGATGAGGTGCCTATACCTGCTGTACACATTCTTGCCGGTACGGATGAGTTTACCTCGGAGAAGATGAAGGCATACGAGGCTGGATTTCGGTATACACCCACGGGTAAGCTTCTCATAGACACTGCATTCTTCTATAACGACTACTATGATCTAGCAAGCTATGTTTCCTCGGAATCGGATCTCGGGATCTCAAATGATCCGATAACGCATCTATATCTATATGAGTACAAGTCAAACGACGTTAAGGGGCTCTCAAGGGGTGTTGAGGTTCTTGCGGACTGGCGCCCTGTGTCAAACTGGAAGCTTCTCTTCAGTTATTCTTATATCGATCTGGATATGACCCTTACAGCTGATAATGCAAACAGGCTTGATGAAAATATTGCAGAAGGGGATACACCGCAAAACCAATGGTCCGTTCGCTCATACTATACATTTAAGGACGATTATGACATTGATATTATGATTTATCGATCGGATGCTGTTGACCTATATAGGATTGACCCTTACACTAAGCTTGATGTTAGGCTCGCATGGCGGCCTTCCGAAAACACTGAAATCAGTGTTGTTGGTCAGAATCTTATGGAAGAGACAACCCAGCAGAGTTATAGTGCTGCTGTGGAGCAGAGCTACTACATTAAAGCAGATATCAATTTTTAAGGAGAATCCTATGAGTTGCGATTGCGGCGGAAGCTGCGGCGGTGGTGACAACAACCACAGCCACGAAGAGGAAGAGCTTGTAAACCTGGCATTTGCCATGGATAAAGAGTTTATGAATGAGATCAACGAAGCTGCTCAGGCTAATAAGCTTAGCTTTGAAGAGTTCGTATACAGCTGTATCGAGATAGGTATAGAGCTTACAAATGGTAATATTGCCCTTATCGACCCAGAGACAGGGGAAAGAGTAGAGTAGGTATAGTTATAACGGGGTGCTTGGCACCCCTTTTTTTATGTATTAATCTGGGAAATTCATCATCCTGAGAATTTCCCTGCCGCTCTGCTCGGCAAAGCCTTCGCTCCGCTTACTTCCGGCTCTGTCAGACCAGCAAAGCTGTTCTTCCTTTCGCCTTCAGAGCCAACATCCATGTTGGCTTTATTGTATCAACTTCAAATGTGTGATTATCATAAGCTTTCATGGGTGAAAGCTTCTTTCTTCGAACGGCAGAACAATTTCCATGGATGAAAAATTATTCAGATAGATTAAGATGGGTTTTTGAGGGGTTGTTAAGGGGTGGTTTGTTCCTAAAAAGCACCCCTTAAGTCTTTTCCATACATCCTGAATTCAACTAGCAAGTGCAACGGGGTCTATAGAGAATAGTATCTGGTTAGGAGTTTTATATCCAGTTGCTTTTCTTGGTCTGTTGTTTAGTTTCTGCATAATATTCTGAATCTCTATATCATCAACACTTTCAAGCATCCTACTCTTTGGTACATACTGCCTAATGAGTCCGTTTGTATTTTCGTTTATTCCGCGTTCCCACGAAGCATATGGATGAGCAAAGTAGAATTCAGCCCCTAGTATCTCAGATATTTCGGCATGTCCTGCAAACTCTTTCCCGTTATCGGAAGTGATTGTATGGACTAGGTGTGATATCGGTTTCAACATTTCTATAACCGCTTTTGTCACCAGTACAGCAGTCTTTCTTTCTACCTTGCGTATAAGTGTCAGATAAGACTTCCGCTCAATAAGAGAAACAATCGCCTGCTTGTTCCCTTTTCCTATAACTGTATCCACTTCCCAGTCTCCGAATCTCGCTTTCTCTTCTACAATACTTGGACGCTGCTCAATGCTTAACTTGCCATGTATCTCTCCTCTGCGTTCATAAACACCATATCGCTTCCTGCGTTTTCTTCGGCAACGCAGGTGAGTATAAAGTGTTCCACCATGACTTTTATCTTCAAGAATGTGCTGGTAGATACGCTCATGACTTACGTTTATTCCATAATTTTGATTTAGCCAATTGCTCACCTGCTCAGGGCTCCAGTCTTCAAGCAGAAGACGTTCAACAAAATACCATTCAGTTTGTGCAATCCGTCTTGGGACCTTGTCCATTCTTCGTTCAATAGCTTTGCGATGAGCTTGCTTTGGGCGATAACCACGACCTCCTGTGTTTCTGCGTAACTCTCGGCTGATGGTAGATTTATGTACTTTAAGCAAATCAGCTATGTCCGTCTGAGAATGTCCGGTTTTCCTCAGCACATAAATCTGGTACCTTTGTTCACGGGTCAGGTGTGTATAGTTCTTCATTCGGTGCTCCTTTGACGTGGTGGTTAAAGAGCTACGATGCTAACGCACCTGACCTCTTTTGACCACTACTTAAAAGTTGCACTTAATTATTGAATCCAGGCATAAATAACATTCGAAATAAGTCACTAATTTATTTGTCTTGCGCTTTCGCGCCACATACTTTTTAGAAAAGTATGCAAAACTATTCCCTCAGGGTTTTTAATCCGTCATTGTTATCAGTATTTTACTAAAATACTGATAACTGATAACGGTTCCCTCACTTCGCACTCCCTTTTCCTGAATATTTCCTGATTCTGAGGAGGTTATTAACTTATCACAGTTAACCGAAGCCATTATTCATAGATTCAGCAATGGTTGTCGTGCGGGAAATATTCCGGGCGGAAAAGTAAGCACTTGCTCGGCTTAAAAACATTCGGGGAAGAAAAGAAAGAGACGTGGTCACAATATCTTAGTGATGTGAGTTATGATTGTAGGCAAAACAGGTTCACACGGGGCACGTTGTTTTGCTCGCATCGGGCACGTGACAGCATGCCTTATAACGAACTACTTCGTCATTAGTCTGGGAAATTCATCATCCTGAGAATTTCCCTGGCTTAATATTATTTATGGAATTTCCCGTCCATGGAAATTCCATTGTTGTTCGGGCAAGGAGACCTTGCCCTCTCGCACTTCCGGCTACGTGAAGTGAGCAGAGCTCAATTCAGCTACGCCTTCAGAGCCAACATCCATGTTGGCTGATTATGTATCAGCCTTAACTATTATCTTCTAAAGGAGTTTTTGAGGGGTGCGGGGAACTTTGTTCCCTAAAAAGTTCCCTGCGATCTTTCTTTGAGTGTTTTAATTCTGAATAAGTAAGATATCTATGTGTTTCGTGCAAAGGTATCCTTTAAGTAACTTATATACATGATTATATATGAAATAAGTTTTGATTTGATGGACGGTAAGTTCCGCAGTATTAATCAGCCATAAAAGAAAACGCCCCCTCTTTTTAGGGAGGGGGCGGGGTCAGTTTTCCGGAATTTAGTGGGAAGCTTACTGCTCTTCGTTTTCCTCGCCGTTGTCGAGGGCGTTGAGCTTATCCTTCAGCATGCTTCCGAGGCTGAAGGTGCTGTTGCCGTCATCCATCTTCTTGAGGAATTCCTTAACCTCGCGCTTCTCTGAATCCTGCATATATCTGCGGATGGAGAGGATAACGTTCTTCTCTTTCTGGTCGTTTCTGAGTACGATAGCTTTTATCTTATCGCCCACCTTGAATTTTTCAGTGGGGTCTACCTTATCTACATCTACCTCAGAGGCGGGTATAAAGCCTGTGAGATCCTTGGGAAGAGCAACCTGGATACCGTCTTTTGTGAGGCCGGTTATCTCAACTTCGGTTACCTTTCCGTTGGGAAGAAGCTTGCCTATCTCTCTCCAGGGGTTGGGCTCAAGCTGTTTGATACCGAGGCTGATACGCTCCCTTTCGGGGTCGATCTTGAGTATCTTAACATCGATCTCCTGACCTTCGGAGAAGTCTGAGAGATCCTCGGGCTCGTCTGTCCATGAGATATCCTTCTTACGGATGAGTCCATCGAGGAATTCGCCGAAATCGATGAAAAGTCCGAATTCGGTAACGCTCTTGATGGTACCTTTAACAACCGAACCTTCGGGATGCTTGTCCTTGAGGCTGTTCCAGGGGTTGTCTGTGAGGAGCTTGAGGGAAACGAGAACCTTTTTGTTATTGTTGTCGATTCCGATAACGCTTCCTTCCACAACATCCTTGGGCTCAAGCTTAACCTTGGAGTTTTTAAGCCAGCTGATTTCATCCTGGGGTATGAATCCGTCCACACCGGGCTCAAGCTCAAGCACGAAGCCTTTGCTCTTGCGTGTGATAACGGTTCCTTTAACCTGAGTTCCTTCGGGATACTTCTCTGCTGCTGAGAGCCAGGGATCCTCGCTCATCTGCTTAAGGCCTACTTCGAGTTTTTCGTTCTCTCTGTCAACGCCAAGTACGAGAACCTCGAGCTCATCACCTTCCTCAAGGAACTGTGAGGGGTGCTTAACAACGCCCCAGCCGATATTGTTCTTGTGCATGAAGCCGTCTACTGCTCCGAAGTTCATGAAAACGCCGTAGTTCTTGATGGTCTTAACGTAGCCCTTAAGAACCTGCTCCTCTTCAACCTTCTCGAAGAAATCCTTGCGGTCTTTATCGAGTGTTTCGCTCATGGCGATACGCCTTGAGCCGAGGAACGAACGCTGTTTCTTGTTTATTTTAAGAACCTTGCATTCAAACTCCTGTCCGACATACTCTTCGGGAGCCTGCATTCTGTTCTTGAAGTCGATGTGGTTTTCAGGGATGAAGCAGTCCACCTCGCCGAACTTGCCGAGGAAGCCTTTCTCTACGTTGTTAACGATTTTTACAGGCACGTATTCGCCTGATTCGAGGGCCTTCTCAACCGCTATCCAGTCCGCTTCTTTTTCGATGGCCTTTCTGGAAAGCTTGATGTAGCCTCCGCCGCCGGTCATGCCCTGATACATGATCTCTACCTCGTCACCGGACTCAATCTCGAGCTCGCCTTTCTTCTCGAACTCGCTCCTGGGAACGATTCCCTCGGTCTTGTAGCCGATGTTTACGAGGATTTCGTTGTCGTTGATTTGGGCAACGACTCCTTTGATGATGGAACCTTTCTCGGGAAGCTGAAACGATTCTTCAAGAAGCGTTTCAAAATCCTCCATTCTCATTTCGTCGTTACTGTTTGTGTTATTTTCACTCATATCCTGACCCCTTCCAAAGTATTCTATAACATCCTTTATGAGGTCCCCCGGCGTACTAGCGCCCGCGGTAACCCCGATGTTTTTACAGTCTTTATACATATCAGGAGTGATCTCTTCCTTTGTCTCTATATGATAGGACCTGGGACAGATGCTCCTGCAGATTTCATACAGCCTTTTAGTATTGCCGCTGTTTTTACCGCCGATTATGATCATGGCGTCCATCTCTTCCGCAAGGTTTATTGCGGAGGTCTGGCGTTGGTCAGTGGCACTGCAGATAGTGTTTTCAACTACCAGGCTGCTGCATTTATCTTCAAGAATCTTTCTGATTCTTTCGAACTCTTCTCTATTTTGGGTGGTCTGTGCAATTAAGGAGTAGGACTCCCGTCTTGGAAGCTCTTCGGCTTCGTCCGGACCGGAGATGATGAAATATTCGCCATTGATGAAGCTGACAATTCCTGCAACTTCAGGGTGTTCCTTTTCTCCATATACCGCCACAGTATGCCCTTTTTCACTGCTTTGGCGGGCCTTCTTCTGGGCCCTTTTTACGAATGGGCATGTGGCGTCGACCATTCCGACGTCTTTAGCGTCGATATCTTTATAAGTATCACTGCTGACACCGTGGGAACGGATAACAACAGTGGCATCCTTTTCCAGTTCGTTGAGGTCGTTGCAGACATGAACGCCGCTGGCGGCGAAGCGTCCCACGACCTGCGGGTTGTGGATAATGGGGCCGAGTGTGTAAACATTTGTCTTCTGCCTTGCGGTTTGCTCCACAAGACCCACGGCTCTTTCCACTCCAAAGCAGAATCCGGCATTCTCCGCAAGGTGTACATCTATGCGTGACTTTCCGGCGTGCTGCTCAATCGCAGCAACCATTATTGTTACAACTTCATCTATTGTCAAGTTTGTTGTGTCAATTTCTATGGCATCTTCCGCTTTTTTAAGGGGTGCGCTCGCTCTTTTCGAGTCCATCTCATCCCTTTTGCGTATATCTTCGATGATTTCTTCCAGCGGAACGTCCTCACCCTTGGAAAGCCATTCTTCCCTGCGGCGTTTTGCTCTCTCTTCCACACCGGCAACGAGGAAGAACTTAACCTCCGCATCGGGGATAACGACTGTGCCGATATCCCTTCCGTCCATTACGACAGAGCTCTTGGCGGCTATCTCCTTCTGCTTTGTGGTCATTATTTCCCGAACCTTCGGGTTGGAGGCTACCTGCCCAACCATGGAGGTTATCTCCGGTGTGCGGATATCGTTTGTGACGTCTATATCATCATTATCGACAGTAATATACATTCTCTGGATATCAGAATCGGGCTCGAAACGCATCTCCACCCGCCCGAGGAGTTCGGGTAGTTCTTCGTCGGAAATGTTCCAATTATTCTTAACGAAGGCACAGGCACGGTACATTGCGCCAGTGTCGAGATAGGTTATATTGAATTTTCCTGCAACAAGTTTGGAAACGGTGCTTTTGCCGCTCCCTGCCGGTCCGTCAACGGCGATTCTGATGTTCATCGAACCTCTATTGTACTGAGAATTTCCGGAAAGTTCGGAAACGATACATCAATAGAGGCGGTTTCGTCAACAGAAACATTTGATCCGAAGCGTTTGCAGAGCAGAATACTGAGCATCGCTATCCTGTGATCATCGAAGCTCTTCAGCTTTCCTTCCCCCGTAAGTTTCTCCAGCGGATAAACCTTAAGGCCGTCCTCATATTCCTCAACCTGTGCACCGAGCTGGCGGAGGTTGTGGACAACTGCTGAAATCCTGTCCGATTCCTTTACACGAAGCTCCGCCGCCTCCCTTATCTCCACGGGGTTTTCGGCAAAAAGACCGAGATGGGCGAGCATGGGGAGCTCGTCTATCATGTTTGCGATGATCTCCCCCTTCACGCATCCCCCCTTGAAATTCTGGGATTCAATATGGATGTCACCTATGGGCTCGCCTTCGGTGGGGTGGAGGTGTTTCTCTATCTTAACTCCGAAGCCTTCCAGTGCCTCGATTATTCCGGTTCTTGTGGGGTTGAGCCCTACGTTTTTGATGGTAACGGAGCTGTTTTCAAACATGAGAGCCGCACCGATGAAGAATGCGGCTGAGGAGATGTCGCCGGGGACCTGAACATCGCTGGGGGTGAGCTTCTCCGCTCCGTGTACGGCTATGGAGAGGCCGTCAGTCTGTACATCCGCACCAAACTGTCTGAGCATAATCTCCGAATGGTTACGGGTGGGAACCTTTTCATTATATATTGTGGTTCCTTCAAGCTGTACACCTGCGAGGAGGATGGAGCTTTTTACCTGGGCACTCTTGGTGACGGCATCGATAACTCCCGGCTTCATAACCGAGGGGAGGATCGTCAGGGGCATAAGGCTTCCGCCGGAGGCCGCCTCCATCCTTGCTCCGAGCTCGGAGAGTGGCTTGATAACCCTGTCCATGGGGCGTTTGCGTAGCGAGTCATCCCCCGTGAGAACTGCGTATACACCTGCTGGCGTGATAACACCTGTCAGGAGCCTGGCCGTTGTGCCGGAGTTCTCGCAGTTGATTATGTTCGAAGGCTCGATAAAGTTCCTGAAGCCTTTGGATTCTATTATGAATCCGTTTTCGATGGGGCTGAATTCTGCACCGAGTGCCTGCATGGCGGCCATGGTGGCCTTGGTGTCCCTTGACATAAGAGGATTCGTGACCCGTGTTGTACCTTCTGCCATACCGCCGAGCATGAAGGAGCGGTGGGTTATGGATTTATCGGTGGGAACCTCAATCTCCCCGCGAAGCCCTTTTATCATTTCGTATGTTGTCATTGCAGTCCCCTCCTGATGGCGGCGGCCTCTTCGATCCGTTTGAAGATGCTTTCTTCGTCACCCTGCCGGATCTCCTCACGCCACCTGATGAGCGATTCTATATAGCTGTCGATGAGTTCAATCATATTATCCTGATTATCGAGGAATATATCCGTCCACATCCTGGCATCGCTGGCGGCTATCCTTGTGAAATCCCGAAAGCCTCCGCCAGTGTATTCGAGTGCTGTTGATTCCGCCCCACGAACCGTTTCCACAAGAGAGAAGGCAGTTATATGGGGCAGATGGCTTATGGCACCGAAGATAAGATCGTGCTTATCCGCATCCATCCGCTTGGTCTTCATGCCGATATTCCTGTGGATCTCTTCAAGTGCGGCTATGTCAAAATCTTCTGATACGGGTGTTACTATATGGTATGCGCCGCTGAATAGTTCTGCATCGGAGTGTTTGAAGCCGGACTTCTCGCTCCCCGCAATGGGGTGCCCTCCACAGAAGTTCAGCCCCGCATCCCTTGCCGCATTTATAACGGTACCTTTGGTGCTGGAAGCATCGGTTACGGGCACACTGCAGCCTTTAAGCTCCTCGATCACCCTAACGGCTGTTTTGACGGGGACGCAGATATAGATAAGATCCAGAGGGAAGGAGAGGAAGGTCTCCATATCATCTGTGAGCCCTTCGAAAATCTGGGAACCTGCGGCCTCTGCAAGGGTGTCCGCCGAGCTGTCCAGTGCATATACACAAAGACCCGAGGCGGCGAAGGCTCTTGCGAGAGAGCCCCCGATAAGCCCCGGGCCTATGATTCCGATATTATTAAATGCCATTACTTACTTTTAGAGCTGTTTGCCGACCGTTTCCGCAATGATGCGTACACGCTTCATCAGGACGTCGAAATCATCGGGCACGATGCTCTGGTCCCCGTCGGACATAGCCTCTTCGGGGTTGTTGTGCACCTCTACCATGATTCCGTCCGCACCTGCTGCAACGGCGGCCTGTGCCATGGGGAGGATGCAGTCCCTTCTGCCTGTTCCGTGGCTGGGATCCACGATAACGGGGAGATGGGTGTTGCTCTGGATAACGGGAACAGCGGAGAGATCGAGGGTGTTTCTCGTCTCAGTCTCGTAAGTTCTTATACCCCTTTCGCAAAGGAGAACCTGATAGTTCCCGCCGGCGCATACGTATTCCGCCGCCATGAGGAACTCTTTGATCGTTGCGCACATACCCCTCTTGAGCATAACAGGCTTGTCGATGGTTCCAAGCTCACGAAGGAGGCGGAAGTTCTGCATGTTCCTTGCGCCGATCTGAATGATGTCGGTGTATTTGAGTATATCGTCCATATCACGGGGGTCCATCATCTCTGTGATAACGAGCATGCCGTATTCATCCGCCGCTTCACGGAGGTATTTGAGACCCTCAACACCGAGCCCCTGGAAGGCATAGGGGGAAGTTCTGGGCTTGAAGGCTCCGCCACGGAGTATCTTTGCTCCCGCCTTGCTTGTTCTTTCGGCTATCTTGAAGAGCATGTCTCTGTTTTCTACGGAGCAGGGGCCGGCCATAACACCGACGTTGTCGCCGCCGATCTTGATCCCGTTGATGTCGATAACGGTGGGCTCCTGTTTGAAGTCCTTGCTCACAAGCTTGAAGGGCTTAACGATAGGCACCACCGTCTCCACTCCGGGGAAGGAGGAGAGGGGGCGGTCACGCAGTGTTCTTTCGTCGCCTATGGCGCCGATGATGGTTTTCTCAGTACCCTTGGAGATGTGGGTTGCAAAACCGAACTCCTGAAGCTTTTCTACGATGTGATCAAGCTCCTGCTCGGTTGCACTGTTTTTCATTACGATGATCATATTCTTTTACCTCTTGAGGATTTTTTCGAGTTTTTCGATGAAGGTTCCGTTCTCGTCCGCCGTTCCGATGGATACCCTTATGTATTCACCGAGTCCGGGGCCGAGGTAGCGCACGATGACTCCTTCTTTGAGGAGTTCGTTGAAGACCTTCTCACCGTCCCCCACCTTAACGAGCATGAAGTTTGCCTGGGTGGGTACGTATTCGATGCCGAGCCTTTCCAGCTCTCTGTATATGTATGCCTTCCCCTGACGGTTTTCATGGATAACCCTGCGGAGAAAGTCGGAATCGTCCAGTGCAGCCTCTGCCGCAATCTGTCCCCCCATGTTGGTGTTGAAGGGCTGGCGGACACGGTTCAGCATGTCGATTGCATCGGGGTGTCCTACGGCGAATCCCACACGGAGTGCGGCGAGGCCGTATGCCTTGGAGAATGTGCGCATGACCATCATGTTGGGGTACTTGTCCAGCATCTTGATGGTGTCAGGGTAGTCATTAGCATCGACGTATTCGTAGTACGCCTCGTCCATAACGACTATGCAGTCTGCGGGGACCTTCTCCATGAAGTTTACGAGTTCCTCATCGGTGAAGTGAAGACCGGTGGGGTTGTTGGGGTTTGCAAGGAATATGATCCTTGTCTTATCGTCTATCTCTTCGGCGAGCTTTTCGAAATCGTAGCTGAAGTCCTCTTTGGTGGGGATCCATTTGCAGGAGGCTCTCATTGCCTGGGCTATGATACCGTATACGCTGAAGGAGGGTGCGGGGCTCATAACATGCTCGTCCGTACTGACGAAGGTACGCATGGCGAGCTCGATGATCTCGTTGGAGCCCGTTCCGAAGATGATCCTGTCTCCGTCCACATTCAGCCTTTTAGCAAGCTTCTTGCGCAGGTAGTACACATCCCCGTAGGGGTATCTTCCCATCTCGGGCATGAAATCCTTCAATGCCTCCATAGCCTTGGGCGATGGGCCGAGGGGATTCTCGTTTGATGCCATCTTAAGAGCCTTCTCAACGCCAAGCTCCCGCTCAAGTTCCTTAACGGGCTTTCCGGGTATATAGGGTTTGAGGCTCTCTATCTCTTTTCCTGCAAGTTTTTTGTAGTCTATCATTTTTCCCCCTTGGGATAGGAGCCTAGAACCTTCATGTACTGTACGTTCGTGTTGAAATTCGCAAGTACCCCTTTAACGGGCTCCTCATCCTTATGTCCGTCTATATCTACGTAGAAAACGTATTCCCACGCCTTCTTGCGTGAAGGGCGGGATTCTATCTTTGTCATGCTGATGTTGTGCTCTGCGAACTCATGCAGGGCTGTATAAAGCGCACCCGGCTGGTGGGCAACGGAGAAGACTATGGAGGTCTTGTCGTTACCGGTGGCCTGGGGGTCGAAGTCCCCTATTATGAGGAAACGGGTGAAGTTGTTTGAGCTGTCCTCTATGCTTCGTTCCACGATGCGCAGGTTGTATAGCATCTCCGCCATTTCGGAGGCAATCGCCGCACATTCGGGATCGTTAGCCGCCATCTCCGCTGCCTTGGCCGTGGAGTTCACCTCGTAAACGGGTATATCGTTCAGGTTCTCACCCAGCCATTTACGGCACTGGGCTATGGCATGGCTGTGGGAATAGATCTTCTTTATGTCCTTTATCTTTCCCGACTGGCTCATGAGATGATGGCTAACCTCAATGAAAACCTCGCCGCAAATACGCAGGCTGCTGTCCACAAACATATCGAGGGTATGGTTTACAACACCCTCAAGGGAGTTTTCTATGGGGATAATACCGTAATCGAGCCTCCCCCTCTCCACGCTGTCGAATACCTCGGGTATGCTTCGTACCGGCACAAGCTCTGCTGAGAGGCCGAAGTTCTTTATGGCGGCAAGGTTTGTGAAGGTTCCCTCGGGACCCAGGTAGCCCACCTTCTGCACCTCTTCAAGGGAGAGGGATGCGGAGATAACCTCACGATAAACCCTGCGGATAGCCTCATTGGGAAGGGGACCTGTGTTCATCTCCTTGAGGCGTTCGTAAACCTTACGCTCCCGGGAGGGTACATAGAGGGGCTTGCCTGCCTTTTTCTTGATCTCCCCGACCTCAATGGCCTGCTTTGCCCTTTCGTTAAGAAGTTTGAGGATCTCGCCGTCCAGACGGTCGATCTCCTGGCGGTATTTTTCAAGCTCTTTCATAATTGCAAAATGTACCAGAATAGGCCTGTTTAGGCAACATGAAAGGCGTTTAGTACCGCTTTATTCTTCTATTGGTTCTTGACATCCTCACCCCCTGCGGTTAATGATTCTTCCAAAGCATTTTCGGAGATACGAATTTGAAAATCCTCGTTTTCAACCCCTCCTTTCTCGGCGATTCTGTGCTGACAACCCCGCTGATAAAGGCTGTTAAGTCATACCTATCCGACAACCCTGAGGAAGAGGCCGTTGTGGACTTCTGCGTCCGGCCGGAGTTCGCCCCCCTGTTTGAAGGTCTTGAACTCATAAATAAGGTGATCCCCTTCGATAAGAGGGGGAACGAGAAGGGGCTGTCGGGGATATTCCGTTTTGCAGGATTCCTCAAGCTGGGTGAATATGACGTGATCATATCACCCCATAAATCCTTCCGTTCAACCTTACTGCTCGGCATGACAGGTGTCATCAGGCGTATAGGCTTCAGGCAGGCGGCGTTCTCTTTTGTATACCCTGAAAAGGTGGAGCGTAATATGGAACTCCACGAGGTTGAGCGCAATCTTATGCTCCTGGAGCCGTTCATTACGGATTTTGCCCTGGAAGATGCTAAGCGGAGGGGTGGAAGACCGGAGGTATTCATTGATGAGAGCTACTCCGAAAAGGTTTCAAGATATTTCAAGGCCGCCAGACCAGGTGGGCGTGTTATAGCCCTTGCGCCAGGTTCTGTCTGGGCGACGAAGAAATGGCCTGCACAACGTTTCGCAAAGGTGGCGGATATGATATACGAGGCGGGTGATATCCCTCTGATTATCGGGGGACCGATGGACAGGGATGCGGCGGATGAGCTCAAATCACATATGAGGCACACCCCGGCAGACTTCTGCGGATTCATTCCCCTTCGAAGGCTCCCTGCGCTCATAGATGCCTGTGATCTTCTTATAACAAACGATAGCGGGCCATTGCACATAGCAGTTGCCGTGGGCACACCTGCCACTGCGATATTCGGCCCCACAGTAAAAGGGCTCGGATTCTTCCCCTACACGGATAACAGCGCAGTTGTGGAGGAGGATCTGTACTGCCGTCCATGCGGACTGCATGGCGGAAACGAATGCCCCGAAGAGCATTTCCGCTGTATGCTTGATATAACCCCCGAAAGGGTCTATGAAACGGCGGAGGGACTTCTGTGAAGGTTCTCTTTGTTCGCTTCGGCTCACTCGGCGATGTTATACTAACCACGGGCGTAATCAGGCTCTTTAAACAGCATCATCCCACTGCTGAGGTACATGTATTTACATCCAAAGAGTTTGCGCCGGTATATAACGGTCTCGATTTCATAAATCATGTTGTAACCCTCGACAGAAGCAAGGGAATGGCAGAGTTTGGCAGAACCCTCCAGCAGAAGATAAACGGTTACGATCGTGTGATCGATCTGCATTCAAACCTCCGCTCCAAGGCGATGCGTTTCATGACCGAGGCGGAGTTTGTGTCCTATAAAAAAGATTCGGCGGAGCGGCGCAGGTTTGTAAAGACCGGCAGGCGTACCAAGCGCCTTGATCTGCATGTTACGCAGAAGTACGCCGAGGCTCTGAACAGACAGTTCGGCTTGGAATACGATGATATAGAGGAGCTCAGGCCGGTTGTTCATTCGAAGGAGTCTGCAGTTCCCGGCAGGGTTGTGATACACCCCTATGCGAGCAGAAACACGAAGGTATGGGACAAGTTCCCCGAGCTTGCCGGTGAGCTTGTTAAGCAGGGGCGCAGGGTGGCTGTTGTGGGGAGCGGAGATTTCCCAAGTATCGAAGGTGTTACGGATCTGTCCGGCACCACCGGGATAACCGAGCTTTTCGATATACTCGCCTCCGCCCAGCATGTGATAACAACCGATTCCGGCCCCATGCATGCCGCAGTAGCACTCAAGGTGCATACGGTGGCCATTTTCGGGAGCACGACCAGAGAGTTCGGCTTCTACCCATGCTTTGAGGGGGTGGATGTTATTGAGAATAACGATGCGGAGTGCCGGCCGTGCCATGTGCATGGGCTCGATAATTGTCCGAAAGAACATTTTAAGTGTATGAAAGAGATAGATATAGAGCGGGTTCTGCAGGCAATCAGGTAAGATTGACATTTCCAAGTACAAACTGCTATAACACCCCACACTCAACAAATTCAGGAGCGAAAAAATGTCCAACAGAGGATTCGAGAAGACACTCTCCGATCAGGAGAGGAAGGATCTGGCGGAGAAAGCCCGCCTTTGCAGAGGGGATATCCTCAAGATGACAACCCTTTCCGCAAGCGGTCACCCCGGCGGTTCCATGTCGTCCATAGATATGTACCTCACAGTTTATGAGTTCGCTAATATCACCCCAGAAAACTGGGATTCCACGAAGAGGGATCGAGTATTTGTTTCCCACGGCCATACCTCCCCCGGTGTATATTCCGCCCTTGCGAGGAACGGTTTCTTCGACATAGACGATGCCACAGCCTACTTCAGGCTTGCAGGTTCCATCTATGAAGGGCATATCGAGCGGATGGTTCCCGGCGTGGAGTGGTCCACAGGAAACCTCGGCCAGGGTCTATCCGCCGGATGCGGTGCGGCCATTGCCGGCAAGCTGAGGGGCGAGGATTTCAGCATCTTCGTATTCATGGGTGACGGCGAACAGCAGAAGGGGCAGATACCCGAGGCGAGACGATTCGCCGTTAAGTTCGGCCTCAACAACATCACAGCATTCATCGATTATAACAAGCTCCAGATCAGCGGTGATATCGCAGATGTTATGCCCCAGAACATCCGAGGCGAGTACGAGGCGGACGGCTGGCACGTGATCGAGATCGATGGTCACGATTTTTCCCAGATATACAATGCCGTTACAGCGGCCAAGAAGATAGATAAACCCGTTCTGGTCCTCGCAAACACTGTGATGGGCAAAGACGTGGGCTTTATGGAGAACATCGCCGGATACCACGGTAAACCCCTCACAGAGGAACAGCTGAAAGAGGCCCTTGAGGAGCTCGAGGTTGAGAACAACTTCGCAGATCTGAAGGAGAAGAGAGCCGGGTTCCAGTTCGATGAATCCCTCCACGTTCTTCGACCCTTTTCAAGTGCAGTGAAAACAGGCACACCCCGTACCTACTCCGCAGAGGAGAATACAGACAACCGCTCCGGCTTCGGCAACGCACTCCTTGATGTTGTGAAGGAAACGAAGGATGCAAGCGGAACACCCATAGCCGTCTTCGACTGTGACCTTGCCGGTTCCGTTAAAACAGGGGGAATCGAAAAGGAGTACGCAGAGAACTTTATACAGTCGGGTATTCAGGAGCATCATACGGCTACATGCGCCGGTGCAGCCAGCGTAAACGGTGTTATCTCCGTTTTTGCAGATTTCGGCGTATTCGGTGTGGACGAGGCCTACAACCAGCAGAGGCTTAACGATATAAACTCCTCTAATCTCAAGGTGTTCACAACACACGTAGGTATCGATGTGGGCGAGGACGGCAAGACGCACCAGTGCCTCGACTATATTGGTGCCATGCGCAATATATACGGTTTCAAGGTTGTTGTGCCTGCGGATCCGAACCAGACGGATAGAGCCACCAGAACCGCCATCGATACCGACGGCAACTGGCTCGTTGCCATGGGACGCTCTAAGGTTGCCACAATAACAGACGCCAACGGTAAGCCCTTCTTCGGCGAAGGCTACACCTTCGAATACGGCAGGGCGGACCTCCTTGCAGATGGCGATGTTGCACTCGTTTCCTGCGGCTCCATGGTGCACAGAGCACTCAAGGTGCGTGAGATACTTGCAGAGAAGGGGATAAGCGTTGCTGTTATCAATATGAGCTCACCCCTCGAGCCCGATATGGAGATGCTCAAGAGGTTTGCCGATAAGCCGGTATTCACCTACGAGGATCACAATGCGGATACAGGGCTCGGCTCGATTATAGCGATGAAGGCCTGCGATGAGGGGCTTAATATGAAGGTGCGCCGTTTCGGAGCAGAAAGCTATGCCTACTCCGGCAAGCCCGATGATGTACTCAAGCTCATCGGTCTCGACCCCGAAACCGTTGCTGGGAAGATAGAGAAGGAACTGTAAAAGAGGACAACGATCCGTGGTTTCTGTTGGGGGAATCACGGATTAATTCGATATTTTCAATAACGGAGCCACCAAGCCTATCCACCTTAAAGGTGAGATGCTCAAATCGGTGGCTATTTTTTTGCCCTATTCCTTCGGATCAAGGATATCTCTCAGCCCTTCGCCGAGGAGGTTGTAGCCGAGTACGGTAATAAATATGGCCATACCTGGGAAGAAGGAGAGCCACCAGGCGAACATGATGTTGTCTTTGCCCGATGTGAGAATATTGCCCCATGAGGGGGTGGGGGGCTGAACGCCAAGGCCGAGGAAGCTGAGGGCGGATTCTGTGAGTATCGCCCCTGCGATTCCCAGTGTGGCGGTTATGAATATCGGCGTGAACACGTTGGGGAATATATGCTTGAACAGGATCTTGCTTGAGCTTAAGCCCTGAGTCTTTGCTGCAGCTATGTAGTCTCTGGTTTTTACACTCATCGTCTCCGCCCGCACAAGCCTTGTAACACCCATCCAGCTGGTAAGCCCTATGATGAGCATGACGTTGAATATGGAGGGGTTCAGAAAGGCTATCACTGCAAGTATCAGAAAGAATGAGGGGAAGCAGAGCATTATATCAACGAAGCGCATTATTACTGTGTCCGCAAGACTGCCGAAGTAGCCCGAAATGAGTCCAAGGACGGTTCCTATTATAACCGATATCCCCACGGCCACAAAGCCCACAAAGAGCGAGATCCTTGTCCCGTAGACCACCCTCGAGAAAACGTCCCTGCCGAGCTCGTCCGTGCCGAAATAATGTTCGGCTGATGGGGGTAGGAAGATGGAGTCGAAGTCGATATTAGCCGGATCATAGGGTGCTATGACAGGGGCGAGGGCGGCAACGAATATGAAGAACAAAACGATGCTCCCGCCGAAGATGAACAGAAAGTTGCCCTTCGCCTTCTCAGCTGCTCTTCTTCTTGCCATACCTTATCCTCGGATCAACGCCTGCATAGGCGATATCCGCTATTAGATTCCCCAGAAGGGTAAGCACCGCACCGATAACCAGAACACCCATAACAACGGGGTAGTCACGGCTCAGAACCGATTGATAGAAGAGCTGACCCATTCCCGGGATGCTGAATATCGATTCGAATATTACACTACCCCCAATAAGGCCGGGGATCGAAAGGCCGAGTATCGTAACCACAGGGAGCAAGGCATTCTTGAGCGCATGGCGGAAGACAACCTTTCGTTCGCTCAATCCCCTTGCCCTCGCCGCCGTGATATATTCTTCCTTCAGCACATCGAGCATACTGTTCCTCGCGAAACGGCTGAGACCAGCAAGACCGCCGAAGACGGAGAGCACAACGGGGAGTGTAGCATGCCAGAGGATATCCTTTATCTGCCCGATGGTGGAGAGCTGATCGTAATTATATGAACGGAGTCCGGATATAGGTATCCAACCCTTCTGCACGCCGAAGTAGTACATGCAGAGCAGGGCGAGCCAAAAAGTAGGCACAGCAAAGCCCACAAAGACGAATACCGTCACACCCCGGTCAAAGAGGGTATCCTTGTAATAAGCTGATAATGCCCCCAGTGGCAGGGCGATGAAGAAGACCAGCACAAGCCCGGCAACATTCAGCCAGATAGTTACGGGGAGCCTCTCGGAGATCTTTTCAAGAACGGGCTTTGCATCGGGGGAGAATGAGTTGCCGAAGTCGAGTGTTGCAAACTTCTTTAGCCAGTTTGCATAGCGGATGTGTACAGGCTTGTCCAGATCATACATCCTCTCGAATTTCTCATAGGCTGTTTCGGAGAATTTGGGGTTCATGGACGATATGAACTGCACCGGATCGCCGGGAGCGAGATGGATAACGATGAAGCTTATGAAAGTTATACCTATCAGCAGGGGGATCATCCCTGCCAGTCTCCTGAGGATGTATGCGAACATGCTAGAATTTTAAGAGAACAGTATTACTTTGTGAAGTGATATTTTTGCTCGGCGGCAGGAATATACCATTCCTCCACGTTGTAGGCTATGCCTGCGGGTGCGGGTTCAACATTCTTGAACCGCTTGCTGAGAGCCACAAGGGCATCTGGAATATACAGGAATGTATAGGGCTGTTCCTCGGCCAAAATCTCCTGGAAACGGTGGTAGTATTCCTTGCGCTTCTCGGGATTCAGTTCGTGGCGACCCTGCTCTATGAGTTCATCCGCCTCTTCGTTCTGGAAGCAGACGAAGTTCAGCTTCTTGGGAGCACAGTTTTTGGAGTGCCAAACATCGTATATATCAGGATCGTGTATAATGTTCCATCCCATAACAACGGCGTCAAACTTCTGATTGTCGATGTATTCATTGATGAATGTTGCCCACTCGAGGACACGTATCTCAACATCGATACCCAGCTCCTTCCAGTGCTGCTGGATAGTTTCTGCTATCTTTATACGCACACTGTTCCCCTGATTGGTCATGAGCTGGAACTTGAAGGGCTTACCATCTTTATCGATTATTCCATCCCCGTCGCTGTCGCTCCAGCCCGCCTCTGCGAGGAGAGCTTTGGCCTGCTCCACGTCGTAGGGGTAGGTTTTAACATCAGGATTGTGCCAGATGGTACCCGGCTTATAGGGCCCTGTGGCGGGTCTGCCGAGGCCGAAGAGGATTCCGTCCACAATTTTCTGTTTAGGCGTGGCATGGGTCAGAGCTTGACGCACACGCTTATCCTTGAACATCGGGTTGTTCAGGTTATAGCCTATATATGTGTAGCTTGAGGCAAGGTAGGTATATTTGTTGTACTGCTCTTTGAACTTTGCGTTATCCGTCTGCTTAGTCCACTGCAGAGGTGTGAGCCCCATAATATCGATGGCGCCGTTGAGGAGCTCCATGAATGTCGTGGCGATGTCGGGGATAACACGGAAGATGAGCCTGTCAATATGAGGTCTGCCCTCGAAATATTCATCGTTGGCTACAAGGGTTATGGACTCACCCGTCTTCCACTCTTCGAATACGTATGGACCCGTTCCCACGGGCTCACGCATAAGGGGTGATTTTGCGGGATCCTCCCCCTTGAGAAGGTGCTCGGGCAGAACAGCCATCCCCCAACTTATGAGAGCGGGGGCGTAAGGCTTATCGTAGCTGACCCTTACGGTATAGTTGTCGAGCTTCTCGAATTGCTTAACAAGACGGTAGTCTGCGTCGTAGGAGGTTGGCGTGTTGTTGTCGATCATGAACTTGTAGGTAAATTCAACGTCATCAGCATTGAACGGCTCGCCGTCATGCCAGGTAACATCTTTACGCAGGTGAAAGGTTATGCTTTTCTGGTCCTCTGAAACATCCCACGATTCGGCCAGATCCGGCTTAACTTCAAGGTTTTTGTCGTACTCCACAAGGCCGTTGTAGATATAATTTGATACCTCATGGGAGGCTGAGTCGCTGGTTATGTTGTAGATAAGCCCCGAAGCATCCGCAAGGGTCGGGTTAATGAGGGCTCCGCCATCGACGGGCTTCTCAGCTGCCTTGCCGGAGGCCTCAATTTTATCAGAGACTTCTGCTCCCCCTTTTTTCTGTGCAGAGCCCGAGTCCTTCTTATCCCCGCTTTCAGGCTGGGATGAGCAGGATATAACAAGGGCTGTGCTTAGTAAAAGGAGAAGCCTTCGCACTTCTATTTACTCTCTGCGGGAACCTGAGGGTTCGCAGGCTGCTGCTCCTGCTGTTGCTGAGCAGGCTGATTCCTGAGCTTATCGGTAACGCTTCCCGATGACTTATCCCTGGAGAGAATAGCGAGTGTGAGCGAGGTGATCATAAAGGTAACAGCGATGATGGTGGTCACCTTGTTCATGATGTTTGCAGGGGAGCCGGGACCGAACATGTCGCCGGAACCGCCGCCGAGTGCTGCTCCGAGATCTGAGCCTTTGCCGGACTGGAGAAGTACGGCGATAACAAGCAGAACACAAACAAAAATGTGCAGTACAAGAAGATAGGTGTACATCTTTTCCTCTTTTAGTCGTTGTAGTTTATAATGCTGAGAAAGTCTTCGTATTTAAGACTAGCCCCGCCGACAAGAGCTCCGTCCACATCCGGCTGATTCATCAGCCCTTTGATGTTCTGGGGTTTAACGCTCCCGCCGTAAAGGATTCTTATCTTGCCCGCCATAACGGGTCCGTAGAGGCTTTTAAGCTTTTCCCTGATAGCCGCATGCATCTTCTGTGCATCCGCAGGTGTGGCTGTTTTACCGGTGCCGATGGCCCAAACGGGCTCATAAGCTACAGTAACACGCTCTATTTTGTCAATGGGAACATCGTTCAGTCCGAGTGCGATTTGCGAAAGAACCACATCGTATGCCGCATCCGCATCCCTCTGAAAGAGGGTCTCGCCGACACATAGGATAACCTCAAAGCCGTTACTGAGGGCGATTCTGAGCTTTTTGTTTATTGCTTCGTCATCCTCATTGTAGATTGCTCTTCTTTCGGAATGCCCTACAATAATTGTTGAAACGCCAGCGGATTTAAGCATAGAAACGGAGACTTCGCCTGTAAATGCTCCCTCTTCGTGTTCGGAAACATTCTGGGCGGCGAGGGCGACTGTGGAATTGTTGTCGTTGAGGTAATAGTTTATGGGTGCGAGGCTTACAAAGCTTGGTGCAATGGCCACGTCCACGGCGTCGCTGTTATATTCTGAAAAGGTGAGACCCGCTGCGAGTTCAACACCTTGCTGTATGTCCAGATTCATCTTCCAGTTGCCTACAATGTAGGGCTTTCTCATTCCTTCTCCTCCTTTGCGGGGGTTGAAACTGTTTTGATGTTGCCCCCCATCTCAAGGTTTCCGTTAAAGACAACACCCTCTTCCATTTTGATGGCGGGTGTTCTTATGGTTCCTGTGACAACGGCGGGTTTGTAAAGTTCAACCTTGTCCTTGGCGGTGATGCTACCGTCAAACTTGCCGGATACCTTGACAACGCCAGCCTCTACATCAGCCTTTATGTTGCCGGAATTCGCCACAACGAGAGTATCTTTTGTCTTTATATTTCCTTCGAAGTTGCCGTCCATGCGGACAAGGCCGTCGAAAATGAGAGTTCCGTTAAAGGTCGTGTTTTTACCGAGGAATGCATCGATTCCGCCGGTTTCTTTTCCTTTCATCATTCTTCGCCCCTGATAGTTTTTATGATTCTGTCCAGTTCCTCATCGGAGGTGTACTTTATCTCAATTGTGCCCCCATTCTTTTTGGGGCGCATTACAATCTTTGTTTTAAAAAACTCTTCCATCTCGTCCCTGAGCCCGAGGAGGAAAACATCCTCCTTCTCCTCACGCTTATTCTCGCTTTCGCTAGTTTCCTTTCCAGCCTTGGCGGCGAGGCGTTCGGTTTCACGCACAGACAGACCGTTCTCTATTATCTTCTTAAGGATCCCTATACATTCTTTTTCATCCTCAACGGAAAGCAGGGCTCTGGCGTGACCTTCACTTATAAGCTCTTCCCTGAGAGCTTCAAGGGCCTTGCCGGGGAGGTTTATGAGTCGAAGGGTGTTCGCAACGGCGCTTCTGCTCTTGCCGATGACCCTTGCCACGTCCTCTTGACGGTAGCCGTGTTTGTCCATGAGGTTCTTGTAGGCTGTGGCGAGATCGTAGGCGTTAAGATCCTGACGCTGGATGTTCTCAATGAGTGCCAGTTCAAGGCGTTCCACCTCGGTGGATATATCCTTGACAACGGCAGGTATTGTCTTCAGTCCGGCGAGTCCGGATGCACGCCAGCGGCGTTCTCCGGCGATTATCATATACCCTTCATCGGTCTTTGTCACGATGATGGGCTGGATAACACCCTTCTCTTTTATGGAGTGAACTAGCTCGTCCAGAGGCTCGTCATCAAAGCGTGTTCTGGGCTGCTGTTCGTTGGGAACGACCATGGCGAGCTCAAGCTCTGTGACGTTTCCTTTAGGTTCTTCAGGTTTTTCGTTCTTGGGTATGAGGGATTCAAGACCCCTGCCGAGCGGTTTCTTTTTCATGAGAGCTTTGGAAGTATCTCCTTCGCCAGTTCGATATAGCTCGCCGCCCCCCGGGACTTAACATCGTACTCGATGATAGACATCCCGTAGCTCGGGGCTTCGGAAAGCCGCACGTTTCTGGGTACTATGGTCTTAAAAATACTTTCGCTGAAATACTCCTCAACCTGATTGAGTACCTCTTTGGAAAGGTTGTTTCTTGGGTCGTACATGGTCAGCAGTATCCCCTCAAGGGAAAGGTTTTCATTAAGGCTCTCTCTGATAAGCCTTATGGTGTTGAGAAGCTGACCCAGCCCCTCCATGGCGTAGTATTCGCACTGAAGAGGGATAAGAACCGAATCCGCCGCTGTGAGCGCGTTAACGGTTAGAAGTCCGAGTGAGGGCGGACAGTCTATAATGATTACCTGATATTCTTCTCTAAGTTTCTCAAGAGATTTCTTAAGCCTCGTCTCACGGCTGAGCGTGGTAACAAGCTCAACCTCCGCCGCAGTAAGGTTTATGTTGCTGGGCAGGAGGGAGAGGTTTTCCACCTTCGTATCTATAACCGCATCCTCAGCTTCTGCATCGCCTATTAGCACCTCGTAAAGGCTTGTGTACCCCTTTTCGGAGGTGTCGAAGCCGATACCGCTGCTGGCGTTGCCCTGAGGATCCATGTCAACCAAGAGCACCTTCGCCTCTGCAAAGGCGAGGGAGGAGCTGAGGTTGATCGCTGTGGTTGTTTTTCCTACGCCCCCCTTCTGGTTGGCGATGGCGATGACTTTTCCCATAGGATTCATAGAGTAATTAAACCCGTCATAAAAATCAAGATCAATCACTCCCCGGAAACTCTCCCAGGAGCGTATCCCCACGTTATCCATGGTTTGACTTTTAAAATATTTAACTTCGCAAGGAGGGGGTGTTTATGTAAAACAGTTGAAAACGGAACATTATTCTTTATAATCTAGCATCAAGATTTAAGTTATTTCAAAAAATGGAGCGATATTAATGAAGATCTCCTGCAGAAAGAAGACCGCTTTTAATTCCAGAAAAGAAGCGATTATCATTCCCGTCTACAAGAATATCGAAACCCTCAAAACCCTTACGGGTAAGAGGATCGATGATGAGATAGCAAGCATAATCTCCTCGGACTACTTCAATTTTGAGGACAAGGAGATCAAAAGTTTTTATATAGAGGTTAAGAAGAAGCTTAAGCGCATCTTCCTCGTCAGTATCCCCAAGGATCCCGAGGATAGCCGCTTCTATCTTGAGCTCGGAGCTCGTTTCTCCAAAATTGTACGTCAGGACAGGCTAACCTCCTTTTCCATAATCTCCTTCGAGGATCTATATATGGAGAAAAAGGAGCTGAGCTACACAAAATCCTTCATAGAGGGGCTGTTCTTCGGCCTTTACAAGTATGAGAGATATAAAGGGAAGAAGGAGAATTTCAACTTCGAAGAGGTTGAGGTTATAACCGCCTTCACAAGGCTCAAGAAGTATGTGGATACCGAGGCGGAGAACTGGAACACAGCCTTTGAGAATATCTATATGGCAAGGGATCTTATAAACACCCCCGCCATGGACCTCACTCCGGAGATCTTCGCCGGGTTTATAAAGGAGCACGAGAGCGAGAACTTCTCCGTTGAGGTGCTCGATGATAAGCAGATCGTAGAGCGGGGGCTTAACCTTGTTAAAACCGTTGGCATGGGGAGCGCGAACCCGCCCCGTTTTGTAACCATCGACTATAAGGGTGATCCCACGACCGAAAAGCACGTTGCCCTTGTGGGCAAGGGTGTTACCTTCGACTCCGGGGGAACAAACCTCAAGCCCACCGGAAGCATTGAAACGATGAAGACGGATATGTCCGGTGCGGCAACCGTTTTCGCCGTTGCCAAACTTATCCGTGATGTGGGAATGAAGATAAACGTAAAAACCTACATACCTCTGGTGGAGAACACCATCGGTGGATGCGCCTATCGCCCCGGCGATGTGCTGACTTCTGCAGAAGGGAAAACCATTGAGGTGCTCAACACCGATGCTGAGGGACGCCTTATACTGGCGGACGCCCTTTACACTGCAAGGCTCACAGACCCCGAGGTCATCGTTGATGTGGCAACCCTCACAGGTGCATGCGTTGTGGCACTCGGAAGCCATTGTGCAGGCCTTTTCAGCAACCGCAAGTTCCTTGCAAAGAATATTACGGATATCTCCGACGATCTCGGCGAGGACATATGGGAGCTTCCCATGCTCAAGGCCTACGAAAAGCGCATTAAGAGCGATATTGCCGACCTGCGCAACATCTCCAAACAGAAGGGTGAGGCCGGCTCGACCATAGCAGCCCTTTTCCTTAAGGAGTTTGTAGATAACTGGCCCTGGATACACCTTGATATTGCAGGCCCTGCATACCTTGAGGAGGAGCACCCCATATTCGGCAAACACGCCTCCGGTTTCGGCGTAAGGCTGATATATACTTTCCTCGAAAAGTACTACAAAGAACAGCACTAATGGACTTCAGGGAGCTTCTCACCGCAAAGCGACAGACCGCACTCTGGCTTGTACTGATATTCATAGCGCTATGCTTTGCAATATCAGCAGGGGCGAGGTATAACCACCTCCTCCGGTGGAAGCAGAACCCTGACAGATACTTTGTGGGGGACACCCCGCAGACCACAACGCTGGACAGCTATAAATGGATCCGCTACGCCCAGGAGTACAGGGAGGGGGCCTACTACCCTGCGGACAATGACACCCTGATGTTCTATCCCGACCTCAAAACGAAGCATGATCCCTTCCCCATGCCGAGCTGGATCATGGCGGTAACTGCGGACTTTTTCGGTGGCAGCGTACAGAAGGCTGGTATATATATCTTTCCGATACTCGCCTCCCTGTTCGTGATCCCCCTTGGGCTCTATTTCTATTTTATGGGCTTTCCGGCCATGGGGATTGCGGGCTCCATAGCGGGGAGCATGGCCGTTGTTTATATGAATCGAAGCTCCTTCGGACGGATAGACACCGATGCGCTGAACCTGTTCTTCCCCTTTCTCGCCTCGATGTTTATGCTTCTCGCCTTTGATAAACGGGGTAACTATAAGCAGTATCTCATATATTCCGCCCTTTCGGGCTTAAGTATGCTCCTGTTCTGGTGGTGGTATGCCCACCCCGGAATCACCATCGTATACATGGCGGTATTCGTATTCCTTATGCTAATCGGCAGGGTGCGTCTGCTCCATGTTCTCTACGGTACGCTCCTGTTTATAATATGCTCCAACCCCTTGATATTCTATAACGGTGTACGGCATATATTTGAATTCGCAATGACATATATCGCACCCGCCGGTCATATCGATGCAGGATTCCCCGACGTTTACGAAACCATATCCGAGGCGAAGAAGGCCTCCTTCCAGAGAGCGCTGAGTATTATGAATCCCAATATGTTTATGGGTGTTCTCGGTCTTGGAGCTTTTATCATCGCCGGGCTTGCCAATTTCCGCCGTATGCTCCCCCTTGCCCCCGTATTTATGCTTGGAATACTCGTATTCAAGAGCTCGAATCGTTTCGGCATGTTCCTTGCGCCCTTTATCGGGATGGGGATAGGCTATATAATTGCAGTGGCGGGTAAATATGCAGCAGAAAGGATGAATCTGCGCCCTCTGGTAAGGGGATTTCTTACCATGGGTCTCGCCTTCGGGATCCTTGTTGTTAACTATCTCCCCTCGTTCAGCTTTACCCCGATCCCATCCATCGAACCGAAGGTGTATGCGCGGTTCGACAAGGTTAAGGAGTTTGTCCCCGAGGACGGGGTAATCCTTTCATGGTGGGATTACGGTCTCGGTATTGAGGAAAGCACAGGGAGAGCGACCTTCCATGACGGTATGAGCCAGAGGACGCCGAAGACTTACTTCATTGCAAAGGCTCTCTCATCGGGTGATCAGGAAGTCCTTGCCGATACGGTGGCCTTTCTCGGTTCCAGAGGCCTCAAGGGTGTGAATGAGCTGATAGCCGAGGGTGAGAGCGTTAGCGATGTTGTTCAGAGGGTTACGAACAACGATATACCTATACCGGACAAAAAATACTACGTTCTCATAACATCGGATATGTTCCCGAAACTTGCCGCCATAGGTGGCATAGGGAGCTGGAACTTCGATACGAAGGAGTCTCTACCTTTTCGCATGACAAGGCTGCGCTGCACAGACAGACGGGGTGATACGCTTATATGCGGCAATAACCGTGTGGACCTTGCAAAGGGTATCGTAAACGGAGGTATGCCTCTGAAGAGCCTGAATATTATCGTGAACGGCAAGCTGAATCAGAAGAAGGAGTACCCCTACAGTACAGGCTACCATTTTGTTCAGAATGTCAATAACGGGAGGGTTACGGGGGTTGTGCTCGTTGACGACAGAACCTACAATTCCAACCTGTTTAAGATGTATGTTATCGGTGATGCTGATAATGAGCTCTTCGAAGAGGTTTACAGCTCATACCCCTACCTGCGCCTTTTTGAGGTGAAGCCCCGTGGTTGATTATTTGTATAAAAATATCGTTTAATAAAAACCTGAAATCAGGTATTGATTTTTTCTATATTTTTGCTTAACTTCCTTATCATAGCAATTATGACATTTATTAAACAAATCAAGAGGTATCCATGGATTTTAAGCAGATAGAAGCTTTTGTATATGTAGCAAAGTATAAGTCATTCTCAAGGGCGGCGGAGAAGCTTCTCCTCAGCCAGCCCACCATCTCCACCCATATAAGCACTCTGGAGGAACAGCTCGGCGTTAAGCTTTTTGACCGTCTCTCCAAAGAGGTTATCCTCACCGAGGCGGGGCAGGTCTTCTTCCCCTACGCCGTTGACATCCTTGATCTGCGTGAGCGTTCCCAGGAAGCCGTTAAGGAGTTCCTCAACGAGATCAGCGGCCATCTGCATATCGGATACAGCACCGTACCTGCGGAGTTCATCCTCCCCGAGGTTATCCGCAAGTTCAAGAACGAGTATTCAAAAACATTCTTCACCCTCGATATACAGGGAACACAGAACATCATCCAGCGTCTTTCGGACGGTATCCTCGACCTTGCCATCGTTGCAAGGAAGATCCCTAAGAAAGATCTGGAGTACAAGGTGCTCCTGCGTGACAAGATCGTTCTCATCGTTCATAAAAACCACCGCTTCTACGAGCGTGACAGCGTTTTCCTTGAGGAGATACTGGACGAGCCCTTTATCATACGTGAGATGGGTTCGGGCACAAGGGCGGCTGTGGAGCATGCCTTCAAACAGAAGGGGTATGATTTCGAATCCCTCGATGCCGTTGCCATGCTCAGCTCCACATACTCCATCAAGCACGCCGTCAAGCGTGAGCTTGGTATTGCCTTCATGAGCCATATGGCGCTCTCTGAGGATGAGTGCGGCAGGGCGATTAAAGCGGTTCCGATTACGGATCTTGTCGTGGAGAAAGATATATACGTGGTTTACAGCAAGAAGAGGACGAACAAAAAGCTCCTCAAGCACTTCACCGACACGCTTCTTAAGCATATCAAGGAATGAATCAGGAACTCCTCGAGCTTGAAGAACTTCTAAACAAAGGGCTGGAGCGGATTAATATTGTAGATGCCCGCTCCCCCTCCGAGTTTGCTGAGGATCATATCCCCGGTGCGGTGAACATCCCTCTCCTTGATGATGATGAACGCAGAGAGGTGGGCACCTGCTACAAACAGCAGGGGCCGCAGGATGCCCGTATGCTCGGCGTTAAGCTGGTTTCCCCCAAGCTCCCAGATTTTATAGACCGCTATTTTGAGGTAAAGCGCAACAACAGGCTTACCGTTGTGTACTGCTGGCGTGGTGGTCTGCGCAGTGCCGCCTCTGTCGGCCTTGTGCGCCTTGCGGGCTTTAATGTCTTTCGCCTCAACGGAGGCTATAAATCCTTCCGTGGTCACATAAACTCCTTCTTTGACAACTTTGATCCCGCCTACCGCTTCATAACGGTATACGGCCCCACGGGTTGTGCTAAAACGGAGATCCTCAGAAGCATGAAAGGGAAGGAGTATCCTGTGGCGGATCTGGAAGCGGCGGCTTGCCATAAGGGCTCCACCTTCGGTAACGTGGATGAACCCGGTTACCCTGCCGTTACCCAGAAGAGCTTTGAGACCTCCCTCTGGCATGAATTCTATGAATCAGGTGCCAAGACATTCCTCACCGAAGGGGAAAGCCGCAAGATCGGCAAGGTCTCCATACCCGGCTCCGTCTTCGAGCGAATGGGGGAGGGAGTGTCCGTACTCCTTGATGCACCCATGGAGTTCCGCATACGTTTTACCATTGAGAACTACAAGCCCGAGCTTTATCTGGACGAGATAACCGAATCCCTCATGAACATAAAACGCTACCTGGGGAAAAACAGGGTTGCCGAGCTCAAGGGTATGCTCGATGCCGGAGACTATGAAACCTTTACAAAGGTGCTCCTTGATGAGTATTATGACCCTATGTACCGTCGTTCATTCCCGGAAGCGGCGGATCACGTTATCCGAATAAACAGCCTCGAAGAGGGGGAGAGACTGCTTAGTGAGATATATAAGAGTACTGCCTAGTATTACATTTCTGCTTTTATTCACCTTCGCCTGCTCCACAAAAGCACCGACACCGGAGCCGGTTCCGGAACCTGTTGAGGAGCCTAAACCGTTTGTAAGCATTGAACCCGAAGAGCTTGTTGTTCCGGAGCCTGAACCGGTGCCGAGGGATAAGATAGAGATCGAGAAGGTGCCTGAGAAGAAGCCGGACAAGGATAAACAACGCCCGTACCCGAAGTCGTGGATACCTGAAGGTGCGAAGATGGAGGGTGCTGTCTTTGATACACCCTACAGCGTACGGGGGATAACTTACCACAGGCTCAAGGCGGTGGAAAAGTTTGTTCAGACAGGCCTTGCAAGCTGGTATGGAAGCCCCGAGCACGGCAAGCCCACAGCCTCCGGCGAAGCGTTTAACATGTATGCGATGACAGCGGCTCATAAGGAACTCCCGCTGGGGAGCAGGGTCAGGGTGCATAACCTTGAGAACGGCCGGAAGCTGGATGTCACCATAAACGATCGGGGCCCCCACGTTCCGGGGAGGGTCATAGACCTCTCCAAGAAAGGGGCGAAGCTACTCGGTTTCCTGGATCAGGGAACCGTAAAGGTTCGTGTCACCCTCCTTGATGATAAAGTGGACGGCGAACGTGCCCGGGAGATTGCAGAGGGAGGATATGCGGTTCAGCTTGCCTCTTTCACCCTGCGCAAGAATGCGGAGGAGCTCGCCGGAGAATATGAACAAGGCGAGATCGTGGAGGCGGATGTTAAGGGTAAGCGTTATTTCCGTGTCCGTGTGGAAGGTTTTTCCGATAGAGCAGAAGCTGAGAGGTTTAAGGAAAGAATGCTGGGAGAGTATCCCGGAGCATATGTAACAAGATAGATAAGGAGTTTTAATGCGTTCTGAATCAAGAGCAAACGATATGATGCGCACTGTCCGTGCCCAGAAGGACTACATAATCCATCCCGAAGGCTCCGTACTTATGGAGTTCGGCAACACAAAGGTTATCTGCAACGCCTCCTTCACAGAAGGGGTTCCCCCTTTCCTGCGTGATACAGGGCAGGGGTGGGTAACTGCGGAGTACTCGATGCTTCCCCGCTCCACCCATACCAGAAGCCAGCGAGAGGCGCAGAAGGGTAAGCTTGGCGGAAGAACCCAGGAGATATCCCGACTCATAGGCAGAAGCCTGCGGGCGGCTGTGGATATGGAAAAGCTTGGTGAGAACACCATAGTGATCGACTGCGATGTGATTCAGGCGGACGGCGGCACAAGAACCGCTTCGGTCACCGGAGGCTGGATAGCCATGGCACTTGCGGTTGAGAAGATGATGAAAGAGGGCGTGCTGGCCGAGAATCCCCTTAAGGGGCAGGCGGCGGCTGTGAGTGTCGGTATAGTGAACGGCGAGGTTATGCTGGATCTCGACTACACCGAGGACTCCACTGCAGATGTTGATCTTAACCTTGTGGCTATGGATGACGGAAGTATTATAGAGATACAGGGTTCCTCGGAGAAGGTTACCTTCGGACGTGACAGGCTGAACGATCTCCTCGACTACGGTTATAAGGGGCTCGAAGTGCTCTTTGAGGCACAGCGGAAGATTGCGGAGCTTTAGATTATGCGTATATATGTGGCGACCAAAAACATGCACAAGCTGGAAGAGATACAGAAGATCCTCGAAGGCAACGAGGTTTACTCCGCCTACGATTATATAGACGGCGACCTTGATGTGGAGGAGACTGGTTCCACCTATGAGGAGAACGCCTCCATCAAGGCAGCAGCCCTTTCAAAGCTTATAAACGATGCCCATGTTATAGCGGATGATTCCGGTCTTTCAGTGGAGGCTATGGAGGGTGCTCCCGGCGTGTATTCCGCAAGGTTTGCCGGAGAGAATGCCACCGATGCCCAGAATAACGATAAACTCTTACGTGTTATGAAGGATGTTCCCGATGAGATGCGGGATGCCGCCTTCGTATGCGCCATAGCCCTTGCGAAGAACGGGGAGGTGCTCAAAACCTTCCGTGGCGAATGTCCGGGCAGGCTCGCCCATGAGCCTAAAGGTGGAAACGGTTTCGGCTACGATCCTCTTGTGATAACCCCCGATGGGAGAAGTATGGCGGAGCTGAGCCCTGCTGAGAAGAACAGCATAAGCCACAGAGGAAAGGCGCTGCGTAAGCTTCGGGATCATCTGGCAGGTCAGGTATAGAATAAAGGAGGGGTAATTGAGAAAAGCTTTTCTTGTCCACACCCTCCTTGCCGTAATACTTATATCATCCCTCTATCTGGCGGCTGTGGATGAATACCGCTATCTGTTGAGCCTTGTTCCCGAAGAGCTCGAAAGTATTGTTATCGAGCCGGAGAGCCAGGAATACTCCGTCCATACAGCGGACGGCACCGTACTTTACAGTGAGACCTTTACGAGAAGTGAGCCGTTGTCCGTCGGGGAGTGTAGTTCGGGTATATGCCGCTGGATAGAAGTCCTTGATACAGGAGCAGATGCCCTTAGCTACCCCGATTCCCTTATCCATAGAAAACTCTACGAACTATTCCACATAGATGAAGTATCCCTCAAAAGCTATACGGCTGGACGGTTTGCAGATGAGCTCCTCGAGGGTAAGGAACCTGAGGGTATAGAGGGGCTTATTGTCAAGAAACTTACCTCCAAGAGGCTTATAGACCATTACGGTGTCCACGGTCTTTATACGATCCTCGCAAACAGGGTGTATGTGGGTTCCCAGGCCTTCGGTGTTCGGGCGGGTGCGGTCTCCCTGTTTAATAAGGAATTCTCCGAAATATCCATGAAAGAGAGGGCTCTTCTGGCTGGCATGCTTAAAGATAACGAACGCTTCGAGCCCGCAGGAAACTATCCTTCGGCGGAGAGGAGGGCGAACGTTGTTCTCCATGAGCTGTATACTGCGGGAGTAATCGAGCATTCCGCCTATGCTTCCGCCAGAAACGAACGTCTCATGCTCACACCCCCTGAAAAGATTAAGCCCGTCGAGCCTCACTATCTGAGGGCTGTGGAGCTGGAGCTGAAAAGGAGAGGTTTCGAGCCCGGAAGGCCGATGCGGGTTTATACATCCATAGACCTCGATAAAACGAGGCTTGCCCGCAAGGTTCTAAAGGGTTCCCTTCAAGGCGAGGAGGGCAAACTGCAGGGGGCCTTCGTGCTTATAAACATGGAGACCGCCGGCATAGAGGCCGCCGTGGGCTCAAGGTATTCGGATACCCTTAAAAGAGCCTTCTACAGGAGGCGGCAGACGGGTTCTACCTTTAAGCCTATGGTATACTGCACAGCCTTCGCCAACGGCTTCCGCCCCACCAATCTCATAGTGGATAAACAGTATTCATACAATCTCGGGAATACGGTCTATTCCCCCAGAAACTTCGAGGATCTTTACCTCGGCAAGATCCCCCTCCGCAAAGGTCTTGTGTATTCACTGAATAACGCCACCATACAGCTCGCCAAGCGCACAGGGCTGTCCAAGGTGTGTGAAACCGCCAGAAACTTCGGTTTTCAGGGTGATCTCAAGCCCTTCCTCGCAACGCCTCTGGGCATATTCCCCACCACGCCGGTGAATCTGGCCGAGATGTATTCAACCCTCGGCAGGCTCGGCGAGCAGAGGGATACGGGGCTCGTGCGCCGTGTGGAGCTTGCTGACGGAGAGGTCCTGGAGTTCGGCAGAACGGGGAGGCAGGTTGTCAATGCCAGAGCGGCCTATCAGACACTCTTCATTATGAAAGACGTTGCCCGCATAGGCACAGCGAGAGGTGCCGGACTGCTGAGGGGGACGGCGGCAAAGACCGGCACCAGCGATGACTATAAGGATGCGTGGACAGCGGCAGTATTTCCCCCATATGTGGCCGTTGCGTGGGTGGGGTATGATGACTTTCGCTCCATGGGGGAGAAGGGGACCGGAGGCTCCAAGGCGGCTCCGATAATCGCTAGGTTTCAGAAGGAGCTGCTCGGCAGTAGATACAGAGCCGATTTCAGTGTGCCCGAAGGGATCGTTTTCAAGAAGGTTGAATCCCGCTACGGGGGGCTTATGACAGCGGACTGCCGGGGGAGGCGGAGCTACACCGAGGCTCTGGACGTAAGCAATATGCCCGACCCCTGCCGCTGATCTCTTTTCGAGCTAATCCTTTTCAATATAAGAAATTCGATATAAACTAAGGGGACAATCGAAACAGGGAGTATCTATGCGCAAAAATATATATCTCATCGGATTTATGGGTACAGGAAAAAGCACGGTGGGGAGGATTCTGGCCGAGAAGCTGGATATGGAGTTCTGCGACACCGATTCCATGATAGAGATGAAGACGGGCAAAACCGTTGAGGAGATCTTTGAGGACGAAAGCGAAGAGGTCTTCCGTAATATAGAGAGTGAGGTTTTAACCGAGATAACCTCACGCAAAAACCTTGTGGTTTCCACCGGCGGCGGAATCGTTGTAACGAGAGGGAATATGGATATGATGAGAAAGGAGGGTCTTCTTGTAAGCCTCCTCGCCTCGGCGGATGTCATATTCGAGAGAACGAAGAACGATAAGTGCCGCCCTCTGCTTAATGTGGAGGATCCGCTGGATCAGATAAAGAAGATGCTCTTTGACAGGGCGCATTTCTATATCGATACGGATTTTCTCGTGGACACCACCGATACTCCCCCCGAAGAGGCGGCGGAGCAGATTGTGGAGTTTTATAATAATGCGGACTCTCAGGGTTGAACTAAAGGGGATTACCGATAATTCCTACGACATACAGATAGGCCGAGGCTACATAAAGAATATCATCGCCAAATGTGCCCTTCCCGTGGTGGACATGAACGTTCACCAACTGTATCCCAGGCTTTTCGGCGATAAGGAATGCTTTGTATTCTCCCCGAGCGAGGATGCGAAGAGCTTCGATTCTCTGATGGATATACTCGAATGGCTTAGGAGGAGCGGGTGCCGCAGGGATGATGTGATAACCGCCATAGGGGGCGGCATAACCGGAGATCTTGCCGGCTTTGCCGCATCGTGCTACATGCGGGGGATCGGCTTCATCCAGATACCCACAACCCTCCTTTCCATGGTGGACTCAAGTGTCGGCGGTAAGACGGGGATAAACTTCTCCGGTTCCAAGAATAATATCGGCGCCTTCTGGCAGCCGGAGGCTGTCTATATAGATATGGATTTCCTTTCCACCCTCTCCGATGAGGAATATTTGAACGGCCTTGCGGAGGTAATCAAGTACGGCGCAATGTTCGATAAGGACTTCTTCCGCCTTCTCATGGAGGAGCGGGAGGAGATTCTGGACAGGGAGCCCGAGCTTCTGGCCGAGATTGTGGAGACCTGCTGCCGTATGAAGGCGGATGTGGTGAATAAGGATGAACGGGAGGGGGGATACCGGAAAACCCTTAACTACGGTCACACCTTCGGTCACGCCATAGAGAGCGACTCCGGCTTCGGGATAAAGCACGGCTTTGCCGTTGCCGCCGGAATGTACCTCGAAACCCTCTGGGGTGAGAAGGAGGGCTACACCGATAAAGGCACTGCGGAGCAGATAGCAGAGATCCTTGATGCCTTCGGTTTTGAAAAAGAATATACCATCAAAAGCGAGGAGATCTTCTTTAAGGCACTCGCTTCGGATAAAAAGGCCGGAAAGAGCGGCTTCTCCCTCGCCTTGACAGAGCGTATCGGGGCGGGTACTGTTATAGACGGGGTGGAACCCGGATCTGTACACAGTTTTTTCCAGTCATAAATAACTTACGGAACCTTAGATGGATGAACAGACACGGGCGAGATACCTTAACGACATAGACTACTTTTCCCGGAAACTGGAGGAAGATCCGGATTCCAAGCTGTTCATGCCCCTCTCCGTTGCCCTTCTCAAACTGGGCAAATACGATGATGTAATCTACTACTGCTCCCACGGTCTTGATGTTTTCCCCGAGTATAGCGGTGCTAAAACCGTCATGGCCCAGGCCTATATGGGTCAGGGAAAGGTTGAGGACGCCAAGGGGCTTCTTAAGCAGGTTATCCTTATTAATCCCGCAAACTACAGGGCGTATAAGCTCCTCGGCGATATATACAGAGCGGAGGAGGAGCTGGAGGACGCCCTTGTTATGTATCGCAAGGCTCTTTCAGCCAATTCCGGTGACAAGCCCCTTGAGGAGGCCATTGCCGAGATCGAGCAGATCCTTGCCGGGAATGAGAAGCCCCCCACCGAAGAGGAACTTCTGGATCGTGAGAACCAGATGATCGATGAGCTTGCCCAGGAGCTTGCCGATGAGGTGCAGAAGGATCTCAGCGATGAGGAGAAAGAAAAGAAGAAACAGGAGAAGGAGAAGGAGAAGAAGGAAGATGAGCTCGCCGATGAAGAGGTTGAGGATACCATAAAGGGTATCGCCGATAAATCGGATGATGATGACTTTGATGTGGGGGATTTCGACGAGGATGATTTTGAGGAGGAGCTCAAAGAGGACATAATAGCGGATGCCACCGAAGAGATAAAGGCCAAGGAGAGAGGGGACACCGTCCGCCTCGATCAGCAGGCGGAAGATCTCACCGAGGAAGAGGCTGCGGAGCTTCTTAATAAGATGGATAATGTGGGTGATGACCTCGATATGCCCATGGCAGAGATAGACGAAGAAGAGGGGGGAAGGGAAAAGCCCGTGGATCGTGAGGAAGCTATGCGGATAGCGGGGAAGATAGGTTCCATATCATGGGGTAGTGATGATTCCGAAGGGGATGAAGCCTCTGAACCCGATGAGCCCGAAACTGACGAAGAGCCTGAACCCGAAGCGGAGCCTGAATCCGAAAAAAGCGGGGACTCCGGTATGAGCTCCCAGGACGATATTGATGCACTCTTCGACTCCATCGGGGATGATGAATCTAACGAATCCGATGAGCCGGAGCCTGCCGTTGAGCAGGATGAAGAGCCGAAAGAGCTTGCGTCTGATGAAGAGCCAGAGCCAGAAACAGAGCCAGAGACAGAGGGACCCGAACCGGAGGAGCCATCCAGTGTCTCCTCACAGGACGATATCGATGCTCTGTTCGATTCTATAGATGAAGATGAACCTGCCGATGAGCCGGAGGATGAAGAATCCCCCGAAGAGGTTGATGCTGACTATGGCTCCGAGAGCGAACAGGAAGCCGAAACCCCCGCAGAGCAGGAGCCGGAAGAACAGGTTGAGAACCTTGACGGGTTTGAAGAGCCAGAAGCTGTAGAAACAGTAGAATCAGAGCCTGCGCAGGATGGGTTCGCTGAGACGGAATCCGGCGAAGATGCTGACGAAACGGATATATTTGAAGGTCTGGAAGAGGCCTCCTCCGATGACGATGAGCAGGAAGAAGGTATCCCCGCAGAGGAATACTTCGAGGATCCCGAGCTGGATTCCACCCTTGATGACCTTTTCGAAGGTCTGGAGGAGACCGAAGAGGACGATGTTTTCGAAGGTGAGGACGAGACGGCTGTCCCCGACATCATCGAGGAATCGGCTGTGGACGAAGCCGCCGCTTTGGAAGAGGAAGAGCCGGACCCCGAAAGTGCGGAGCAGGCGGCAGGTGATATGGAAGAGGAGCCGGAGGAAGCCGAAGAGCATGAACCGGAGGATGATGATACATCCGAAGAATCCTCAGATGAAGAGCCCCCAGATGAAGAGCCCGTAGGGGAAGAACCGGACGAGGGGGAGAAAGACCCCGAAGAAAAGGAACGCAAAGAGCAGGTGCAGAGGCTGGAAGACACCCTCGCATGTGTTATAAAGAAGAGTAAAGGCAGGAGGGGAGAGTGAAGCTGCTGGTAATTAACGGACCGAACCTTAACATGCTGGGACGCAGGGAGAGCGAACATTACGGAAAGCTCACCCTGGGAGATATAGAGAAACGCCTCCAGGAGGAATGTTCTGGAGATCTCGATTTCTTCCAATCCAACTCCGAAGGTAATATCGTCTCAAGGATACAGCAGGCGGGGGAGTTTGACGGCATAATAATCAACGCCGGGGCGTACACCCATACGAGCATAGCGATACGTGATGCCCTGCTATCGGTGAAGATCCCCTTTGTTGAGGTGCATCTGTCTAATGTATATGCAAGGGAAGACTTCCGGCATAAATCGTACCTTTCCGATATTGCAGAAGGGGTTATAGCAGGCTTTGGTGCAGATTCCTACAGCCTCGCCCTGAGGTGGTTTGAATCAAGATGAAGCGGATAAAGAGACTTCTGGAGCTTATGGATTCCCGTGGTGCATGCTGTATCCTCGTTACGGATATGAGCGATATCTTTTACCTCACAGGATTCACAGGGACCACGGCGTACCTTTTCGTGTCCCCCGAGGAGATAATATTCCTCACAGACGGACGTTACGAGGAGCAGGTAAAGCAGGAGATACCCTCTGAGATAACTGTGAGGATCGTTTCCAACTATTCCGAATCGCTCAAGGCCCTCGCCGTTGGCCGTTCTGCACTGTGCGTATCCCAGAAATGCCCCCTCAACGTCTACTCTCTTATGCACTGCGAAGCCTCAAGCGTACAGATAGATACGGATGATATGATAGGCTCCCTGCGAACTGTCAAGGACGCAGAGGAGATAGAGGAGATACAAAAAGCCTTTAAGGTGGCGGCGGATGCCTTTTTGGAGTCCCTTCCGGGCTTCCGTTCCGGCGTTAAGGAAACGGAATGGGCGGCGCTCCTTGAGTATAATATGCGAAAGCGGGGTGCCAGGGACAGGAGCTTTGAAACCATAGTCGGCTCCGGACCCAGAGGTGCGCTCCCGCACGGTATGGCTTCGGATAAGATTGTCGAAGCGGAGGAACCGGTTGTGGTGGACTTCGGAGCAAAACTCCGCTACTGCAGTGATATAACGAGGATGGTCTACGATGGTGATGACGATAAGGTGCATCGGGTGATAGAGATAGTCCGTGGAGCGGTTAAGGCTGCCTTCGATGTTATTAAGCCGGGGGTTAAATGCTCCGATGTGGACTATGCCGCCCGTGAATATATAGCCCAGGCGGGTTATGGTCACCGGTTTATCCACGGCCTGGGTCATGGTGTGGGTATTGATGTCCATGAGCTTCCGGTTTTCAACAGCCGTGATGAAACCGTGCTCAAAGAGGGGATGGTAATAACCGTCGAACCGGGGATTTATCTCCCTGAAAGCTTCGGTGTGCGCCTTGAGGACACGGTTGCCGTAACTGAAAATGGTTGTTTTAATCTGACCTCTGTGTTAGATAAATACGTTTATAATACAGAACCGAGGTGATCAATGGTGGTAACACCCAACCAGTTCAAGAAGGGCCTTAAAATCGAAATCGACGGTGAACCTTATTCCGTTGTCGAATATCTTCATATTAAGATGGGAAGGGGCGGTGCTAACGTCAGCACAAAGATGAAGAGCCTTATCTCAGGAAAAGTAATCGAGCGTACCTTTAAATCGGACGAGAAGATCAAGCAGCCCGATTTCGAGGATAAGGATATGCAGTACCTCTACAGGGACGGCGATTCCTATGTCTTTATGGATAACGAAACATACGACCAGATATACATCCCTGCTGAGGATGTCGGCGGTATGGCGGACTTCATGCAGGAGAACATAAACGTAAACGTTCAGCTGTTCAACCAGAAGCCCATCGGCGTTGAACTCCCCAACTTTGTTGAGCTGGAGATCACACAGACCGACCCCGGCTTTAAGGGTGATACGGTAAGCGGCGGATCAAAACCCGCAACCGTTTCCACAGGCGGCACAGTGAACGTTCCGCTCTTCCTTAACGAAGGGGATGTTATAAAGATAGATACAAGGGACGGAAGCTACATGGAAAGGGTTAGGTCCGCCAAATAAGGAGGATATCTTGGAACTTAAAGAGATAAAAGAACTTATCAAGTTTATTGACAAATCAGACGTAACAGAATTCGAGCTCGAGAACGAAGGCGAGCGGATATATATCTCCAAGCATCAGGAGACTGTTTATGCAGCTCCCCCTGCCGCTCCCGCAGCACCCGTTGCCCCTGCGGCGCCGGCTGCTGCACCTGCACCCGAAGCACCAGCTGAGGCTGCATCTCCTGCGGCAACGGGTAATCAGTCCGAGATTGCATCACCAATCGTCGGAACCTTCTACGAGGCTTCCTCTCCCGGATCCGAGCCCTTCGTTAAGGAGGGGGACACGGTTAAGAAGGGGCAGACCCTCTGTATCATCGAAGCGATGAAGATCATGAACGAGATCGAGGCTGAATTCGACTGCCGCATCGTAAGAAAGGTTGGCGAAAACGCTAAGCCTGTGGAGTATGGTGAGACGATCTTTATCGTTGAGCCGGCGTAAGGGGCTGTTATGTTTGAAAAGGTTCTCGTTGCCAACAGGGGTGAGATAGCCCTTCGCGTTATCCGTGCCTGCAAAGAGCAGGGGATTAAAACCGTTGCCGTCTATTCAGATGTGGATAAGGAGGCGCTTCATGTTGCCTTCGCCGATGAATCGGTCTGCATAGGCCCATACCCCTCCAGCAGAAGTTATCTGGACACAAAAAGCATTATTGCTGCCGCAGAGATAGCCAATGTGGATGCAATCCACCCCGGCTACGGCTTCATGGCGGAGAATGCATCCTTTGCTAATATATGCAGTGAATGCGGTTTCAAATTCATAGGACCCTCTGCAGAGCATATCAATCTTATGGGTAATAAATCCCGTGCAAAGGATGAAATGAAGCGCATGGGCGTTCCTGTCGTTCCCGGAAGTGACGGCGCCGTAACAACCGCTGATGAGGCCCTTAAGCTTGCCAAAGAGATCGGCTTCCCCGTTATGATCAAGGCGAGTGCAGGTGGTGGTGGTAAGGGTATGCGTGTTGCCCACAACGAGATGGCCTTCCTGAACAGCTTCGAACTTGCAAGAAATGAAAGCATGAACGCCTTCGGCTCCGATGAGGTCTATCTGGAAAAATATATCGAAAACCCCCGTCATGTGGAGATTCAGGTCTTTGGTGACGGAAAAGGGAAGGGGCTTCACTTCTTCGAAAGGGAATGCTCCATACAGCGCCGACACCAGAAACTTCTGGAGGAAGCGCCCAGCACAGCGATCAGTGAGGAAACCAGAAGGAAGATGGGCGAGGTCTCCGTGAAAGCGGTTCAGGAACTCAAGTATGAAAACGCCGCTACCATCGAATACCTCGTTGACGATGATGAAAACTTCTACTTCATGGAGATGAACACACGCATACAGGTTGAGCATCCCGTCACAGAGATGATAACTGGTGTGGATCTCCTCGCACTCCAGCTTAAGGTTGCAGCAGGTGAAGAACTGGACCTTGAGCAGGAGGACATAAAGATCCTCGGCCACGCCATCGAATGCAGGATTAATGCCGAGGACCCCGAAACGTTTATGCCAAGCCCCGGTCATATCGAAGGCTATGTTGTACCGGGAGGGTTCGGCATCCGTGTCGATTCCGCATGCTATCAGGGCTACAACGTTCTCCCCTATTACGATTCCATGGTGGCGAAGCTTATCGCCTTCGGCGAAAACAGAAACGTTGCCATAACCAGGATGAGAAGGGCACTTGATGAGTTTATGATCGAAGGCATCAAGACAACTATCCCTCTGCATGAGAGGATCCTTGAGCACCACGCCTTCATAACAGGAAACATCAGTACTTCATTTATAGACAGGTATTTCGGATGAGATATATCCTCCCGCTAGTCCTTCTGATGCTCCTCGCCTATACAATACAGGAGAGTGCCGTGGCATCGGAACAGCGAGGGGGGCTCGATGCAAAATTTCTCGAGGCATCCCTTCTCAAGCAGGAGGGGAGACTTGAAGAGGCCGCTGTTATTCTGGAGCAGATAAAGGCCTCGGCCGAGGACGGATACCTGCACCTTAAACTCGCCGAAATCTACCGTGAGATGGACAGGCCAGAATCCGCAAGGGCTGTGCTCAAGGAAGCGCTGAAGAAATTCCGCAACCCCGATATAACCTTCGCCCTTGCCCAGCTTGAGCTCTACACCTTTGAGGATTACGGCATGGCGGAGATGCTCCTTAAAGACGCCCTTGAGAAAGAGCGTAAAACGGAATATCTATACGCCCTGGCTGATACCTATAAGCTCCTTAATGATACATCCTCAATGATCACCGTTCTTGATGAAATAATAGAGGTTGAGCCCTCTGGAAGGCTCTATTACGAAAGGGCCACAGCATATTTCAAGCTTGGTTTTGATAAAAAAGGTGTTGAGGATCTCGAAAGATCCTTCGATCAGGATCAGAATATCTCCGCAGTTGCCGCCCTTGCAGATTACTACCTGAAGGAAGAGAACGTAGAAAAAGCGATTAAGTATCTCTCCATCCTGGCCGAGGAGAAACCAAACCTCCTCCTGCCGGAGATACGGCTTGCTGAGATGTACCGCAAGAGCGAGGACAGGGAGAAGGCGCTTGAGATTTTCAACAAGGTGCTTCCCAAGGTGGATGGAAAGGAAAGACTTTACGTTCTCAATCAGATAGCCACTCTGCACTACTCCATGGACAACTATGAAAAGGCGCATGAAACCTTTATGGAGCTCATTGAGGCGGATCCGGACAAGATCAAGACTTACTACTCCGCCGGAATAACAGCGGAGATGATGGAGGATTTCGAGAGTGCGGAGGATGTTTACCAAAGGGCTCTCGATATCAGAAGCGACTACCCCGAAGTACGCAAGCGTCTAGCCTTCGTCCTTATGCGTCAGGAGAAGTACAAAGAAGGGCTCAAGGTTATCGTTGAGATAGATGAAACGTACAGGGATGTGGACTTCTACCGCATCTCCGGCTCGCTCCACAGGAAGATGGAGAACCTTGACGAGGCATATCTTATACTTAGAGAGGGTTACGAGAACAACCCGGCGAGTGTTGAAATAGCCCTGGATCTGGCCACAGTGCTTGAGAAACAGGAGCGTTACGATGAGTGCTTCGAGGTGCTGAAGAATTCCCTCGAGCTCAACCCTGATAGTCCATCCCTTATGAATTTTCTCGGCTATATGTATGCCGATCTCAACATAAACCTCGATGAATCCTATACTCTTATCGAAAAGGCTCTCAGCATGGAACCGGACAACCCCGCTTACCTTGACAGCATGGCGTGGGTTCTCTACCGTATGGAGAAGTATGAAGAGGCCTACGGATACCAGCTCCGTGCTCTGAAAGGGGCCCCCGATGAGGAAGAGATTCGTGAGCACATGGAGGCCATCCTCGAAAGAGTGGATGCAGATAAAACCCTTGATGAGATTCTCGACGAGCTCTAAATCCCTCCTGCTTATTGCAGTTCTTCTTATCTTTTCAGCATGTTCCAAGCGGGTCTCAGTTATCCCGGTGGATTCCGCAACCCTTGCGGAGCAGGTGCGTTCTGTTAATGAGCAGAGATGCGCCTACAAAGGGGGGATCATAGTGAAATACGAGGACGAGGATGAGACCGTCCGTTTCAGGGGGCTGTTGAGCAAACCCTGCGAGGACAGCTTTGCATTGAAGGTTCTAGGCATGTTCGGTGCCGTTGTGTATGACATTGTGTACGATTCAGGCGAGGTGAATGCCACCAAGCAGGGTGTCGATGTGAGTAGCGGCGTGGAGAGCTTTATATCAAACAGAGGACTGGACGGCTTTGTGGCCGGAATGCGCTATCCCTACATCCTCCCCGACGAAAGCTACGATGCTTATCTTGACGGCGATGCCTATATTATGGAGAAGGGGGACACAACCTTTACCATGGATGATGACTACAGGATCAAAAGGATACGCATTCGTGACGCAGTATTTACATATGAGTGGGATGAGCACCTTATATCATCTATCGGGTACTCATACGATGGACGCAGTATCTATATAGAGCTGAAAAGATGATAAGCGCCAGAAGTTATGCGAAGGTGAACATATTCCTTCGTGTTACAGAGAAGCGCACAGACGGCTACCATAATATTCAGACACTCTTCGCAAAAACCGGCCTCTTCGATCTTATTACCGTAGAAGAGGACGATAACTTCTCCATAACAAGCGACAAAACATGGGTCCCTTCGGACAGTTCCAACATAGTCTGGAAGGTCTATGATATCCTGAAAAAAGATTACTCTCTGGCTAGTGGAATTAATGTATCTATTGTTAAAAACATCCCTGCGGGGGGTGGTCTTGGGGGCGGGAGCGGTAATGCGGCTGTGTTCCTTAATCTTGCCGATGAGCTTTTCGGAATGGGGCTCTCCTATGATGACAAGCACAGGATAATGTCCCGTGTGGGTTCGGATACGGCTTATTTCCTCCACGATTCCCCGATGTTTGCCGAGGGGCGTGGTGAGATTCTGAGTGATGGACCAAAGCTCCCTTCCTGTTATATGCTTCTTGTTAATCCGGGTATGCATGTGTCAACCCCCGAAATATACCGTGACAAAAATTTGAAGTTGACGCACCCCGAGGATCTGTCTAGAATGCCCCTCGTTGTGGGCTACAGGGGGCTTATAAACATGCTGGAAAACACCATGGAGCCCGTTGTATTCGGGAAATACCCCGCAGTTGGAAGGCTTAAGAGGCTTCTCCTTGATAACGGAGCGGACGGTGCGCTCATGAGCGGAAGCGGTTCCACTCTGTTCGGGCTTTTCTCCAACTCTGCAAAGCTTGACAAAGCCCACGACACCTTCAGGAGCATATTTCCGAAATACATGATATATAAAACTTATCTCAGAGGAGAGGCTTGATGGATATTCTGCTTTTTACGGGCAACGCAAACAGATCCCTGGCTCAGGGGATCGCAACGGAGCTTGGGGTACGGCTCGGCGATGCCGTAGTCAGCACATTCAGTGACGGTGAGATACGCGTTAAGATAAATGAGAGTGTGCGTGGACGTGACGTGTTCGTTATCCAGTCCACCAACTACCCTCAGGATAAGAACCTGATGGAGCTGATGATAATGGCGGATGCACTCAAGAGAGCCTCTGCAAGCACCATCACAGCTGTTATCCCCTACTTCGGCTATGCAAGGCAGGATAGAACATCCGAGCCCCGTGTTCCTATTACAGCGAAGCTTGTGGCAAACCTTATCGAGACCTCCGGTTTCGACAGGGTTATGACCATGAACCTCCATGCGGGTCAGATTCAGGGATTCTTCGATATCCCGGTGGACAACCTCTACTCCTCCCCCGTTATCGTGAAATATTTCATAGAGAACAAGATGATGGGCGATGACTACGTGGTTGTTTCCCCCGATGCTGGAGGAGCGGTTCGTGCTAGGGTTTACGCAAAGCTTCTTGAGACAAGCCTTGCCATCGTGGACAAGAGAAGAAGCGCACCCAACGCAGCAGAGGCGATGCACGTTGTGGGTGATGTTAAGGATAAGCACGTTATTATAGTTGATGATATGATCGATACCGCCGGTACGCTTACCCAGGCGGCGCAGGCCTGCCTGTCAAACGGTGCGAAGTCGGTATGCGCAACGGCTACCCACGGCGTACTCTCCGGCCCCGCCCTCGAGCGCATTACAAACAGCGTGCTCGATAAGGTTATCGTAACAGATACCGTTGAGCTCGGTCAGGAGAAGACGAATTCCAAGGTGGAGAAGCTGAGCGTTGCCGGAATATTCGCCAAGGCGATAAGCAGAATACAGAACAAGGAGAGCATCAGCTCCCTTTTCGAGATGGGGCGCGGATAATTTGCTTATAGTCGGACTCGGAAACCCGGGAACAAAGTATGCCGGAACAAGGCATAACCTCGGTTTCATGGTTGCGGATGAACTTGCAGACAGATTCGGGGTTTCCTACGGGGACGGATTCAAGGGCCTTTACGGTGATTTCGTCCTCGGGGGTGAGAAGCATTGGCTCCTTAAACCCCTCACATATATGAATCTCAGCGGTCAGAGTGTCGGACAGCTCTTCCGCTTTTATAAGATGGAGCCCGCAGATGTACTGGTTGTTCAGGATGATCTGGACATACCTTTCGGTAAGATAAAGCTGAAGCGGGGTGGAACCTCCGGTGGGCACAACGGCATCGAATCGATTATACAGTCCATCGGCTCCAAGGACTTTCCCAGGCTTAAGATGGGGATAGGCAAAACGGAGCGAAGGGGGACTGTGGGGCATGTTCTGGGCAAGTTCACCAGCGAAGAGCCGTTGGATGATTTTGTAAAGCTGGGTGCAGATGCCTGCGAAGAGTTCTTGAAAAGCGGCATACAGGCCGCAATGAACAGCTTCAACAACAAAAGCGTTGTTGAGGAAGAAATAGACGATTCTGAAAATAAAACGTCCTGATCCTTATATCGGGGCGTTTTTTTTAAGAGAATATACAGTAACAACTAAGGAGGCTTTGTGATGTCAAACTTGACGTTCCTTGCTCCCCTGCTCGGCGTAGTAGGACTCGTTGTCGCATTCGTTATCTACGGTTCTGTTAAGAAGCAGCCCGTGGGCAACGATAAGATGAGAGAAATCAGCGACATGATCCACGACGGCGCCATGGCGTTTCTCGGTAGGGAGTACAGGGTTCTCGCAGTATTTGTGGCAATTGTTTTCGTACTTATGGTATTTGCCGGTGACCTCGGTATAAAAACCGCAGGTGCATTCCTGTTTGGAGCTATCTGCTCCGTTATGGCCGGATTCTTCGGAATGAAGTCCGCCACCAGAGCGAATGTTCGTACCAGTGAGGCCGCCAGAACGGGCGGTGTTGCCAAGGCTCTCTCCGTTTCATACAACGGCGGTGCTGTTATGGGTCTTGCAGTGGCAAGCCTTGGGCTTCTCGGTGTGGGCATCCTTTTCATGATCTTTGGTGATCCTGAAAACGCTCAGTATATCAACGGATTCGCAATGGGAGCATCCTCCATCGCCCTCTTCGCCCGTGTGGGCGGCGGTATCTATACCAAGGCGGCGGATGTAGGTGCAGACCTCGTGGGTAAGGTTGAGGCCGGAATCCCCGAGGACGACCCCAGAAACCCCGGTGTTATCGCAGATAACGTTGGTGACAACGTTGGTGACATCGCCGGTATGGGTGCGGATATCTTCGAATCCTATGCAGGCTCCATCATCGCAACTGTTGCCATTGCGGCCACAGCAAGCCCTGCACTTCTTCAGAAGCTCGGCGGTCTTGACCTCACGGCAAACCTTATGTTCCTCCCCGTTTTCCTCGCCGTAGTTGGTCTTGTTGCATCCCTCGTCGGTGTTTTCTCCATGAAGATGCTCAAGAACACCGAGCCCGCAGCGGCGCTTCGTTACTCCACCTTCATCGGTGCAGGTCTCTTCCTTATAGCGGCCTTCTTTGTAATAACTAGCTTCTCCATCAGCTCCGGCGTTTTCTGGGCACTTCTTTCTGGAACGCTTGCAGGTATAGCCATCGGTCTCGTTACCGAGTACTACACCGCTGCTGGTCCTGTTAAGAAGATCGTAAAAGCCTCCGAGACCGGAGCGGCAACCAACATTATTTATGGCTTCGCCGTTGGTCTTGAGAGTGTTGTTATCCCCCTTGCACTAATCTGCGGCGCTATCTTCGTGGCGAACGCGGCTGCCGGACTTTACGGTATCGGTATTGCGGCTGTTGGCATGCTTGCGACCGTTGGTGTTACCATGACCGTTGACGCATACGGCCCCATCGCAGACAACGCAGGCGGTATCTCCGAAATGGCAGAGCTCGGCCCTGATGTTAGAAAGATAACCGACAACCTCGATGCCATCGGAAACACCACAGCGGCTGTTGGTAAAGGTTTCGCTATCGGTTCTGCGGCTCTTACAGCCCTCGCACTCTTTGCGGCATACAGCAGCAGTGCGGAGATAGATGTTATCAACATCACCGATCCCCAGGTTGTTATAGGACTCTTCATCGGCGGATTCCTCCCCTTCCTCGTTGCGGCTATGACCATGACCTCCGTTGGTAAGGCGGCTGGTAAAATGGTTGACGAGATCAGAAGGCAGTTCAGGGAGATCCCCGGCCTTCTCGAAGGTAAAGAGGGTGCTAAGCCCGATCCCAAGACCTGCGTAGACATCTCCACAGGCGCAGCTCTCAAGGAGATGGTGCTCCCCGGTCTTGTGGCAATACTTTCACCCGTTATCGTAGGATTCGTCCTCGGCAAGCACGCCCTCGGCGGTACTCTTGCCGGTGCTACCCTTTCCGGTGTACTCCTCGCACTCCTCATGGCTAACGCCGGCGGTGCATGGGATAACGCCAAGAAGGCTGTTGAAAAGGGTGACTGGGGCAGTGCAGGCAAAGGAAGCGAGCAGCACAAGGCCACAGTAGTCGGCGACACTGTGGGTGACCCCTTCAAGGATACAAGCGGTCCCGCTATGAACATCCTTGTTAAGCTTATGAGCATCGTATCCCTTATTATCGCCCCCCTTCTTGCGGGCTGATAGAGGCATACGCAAAGTATAGAATCAAGGGCGGGTCTCCCAGCGGGGCCCGCTTTTTTTATACCTGTGCCGGGCACCGTTCCGGCATTGAACTTTTGAAGAACTTAAGGCATTATGTATCTTTCTAAAATAACAACTGAGGTTATCAGATAAATGGGTTTTAACTGCGGAATAGTAGGGCTTCCCAACGTCGGCAAGTCCACCATTTTCAATGCATTGACAAAGGCGGGAGCGGAGAGTGCAAACTATCCCTTCTGCACCATCGATCCAAACAGAGGCATGGTTCCTGTTCCCGATGAGCGTATGGACTTTATCGTGGAGAAGGTTAAGCCTCAATCCGTTGTACCCACAGCCATGGAGTTCATCGACATCGCAGGCCTTGTTAAAGGAGCCAGCGGAGGGGAAGGGCTTGGAAATCAGTTCCTCTCCCATATCCGTGAGGTGGACGCTGTTGCCCATGTGGTACGCTGTTTCGATGACCCCAACGTGGTGCATGTGGAGGGGAGTGTTGATCCCCTGCGTGATATAGAGATTATCAACACCGAACTGCTCATGAGCGATATGGAGATGCTTGAGAGGGCTATCCAGAGAACATCGAGGGCGGCGAAAAGCGGTGATAAGGAGCTTAAAAAGAAGCTCGATATAATGGAAAAACTCTTGGCCGAGGTTTCCGAAGGTAAGCTTATCAGGAGTATCGAAGGCTATGAGGCCCTCGTGGCGGAGCTCAAGGAATACCCCTTCATAACGGCAAAGCCCGTTATGTACGTTGCGAACGTGGATGAGGAAACACTCCACGAGGACAACGAGGCGGTAAAAAAGGTTCGTGAGCTTGCTTCGGGGGAGAACGCCGAGGTTGTGAAGATCTCCGGCTCCATAGAATCGGAGATAGCAGAGCTTGACCCCGAAGAGGCCAGAGAGTTCCTTGACAGCATGGGGCTTGAACGTTCCGGCCTTGAGGCTATGATAGAAACAGGCTACACACTGTTGAACCTTCTCACCTTCTTCACAGCAGGGGAGAAGGAGGTTAAGGCGTGGACCATTACAAAGGGGCTTTCCGCACAGAAGGCCGCTGGTAAGATCCATTCCGATATAGAGCGCGGTTTTATTCGTGCCGAGGTTACCTCATACTCCGACTTCGAGGAGCTTGGCTCCATGCAGATTGCCAAGGAGAAGGGTAAGATGAGACTCGAAGGAAAGGAATACGTGGTGCAGGATGGGGATATCATCTACTTCCGCTTCAATGTCTAGGATACTCCTTTTTGTGATGCTCCTGACTCTGCCGGCTTTTGCGGCAGTGGACGAGCCTGTTCAGATAGGCGAGACCGAGGGGATCATAGAGGTTCTGGGGCATATTACCACCAACGGCGTCCTCGCCCGTGAGAAGCCGGATACGGAGAGCCGTGTCCTCGCCAGACTCCGCAGGGGGAGCAAGATCGTTGTCCTCTCCCGTAGAGGGGAGTGGTATAAGGTACGCCTGTATAACCGGAAAGACGCCTTTGTCAGTAAGAAGTATGTTGAATTCCGATATGAGCTTAAGGATGAGCACATCACCAAGAGTGATATTGAGAAGAAGTTTATGGTGGATATAAACAACCTCGCTTCCCAGTTTAACCTCATGGTGAAGGATTCTGTCTACGCCAAGCGGAGGAATATAGTACCCTTCCTTAAGATAATTGACGGCAAAAAGAATAACGGAACTGCAAGGGTCTCCGTTCTTTATACAGCGGTGGACGCCGCCGGAAAGGCGGTTCCTTCAATGAAGGAAAACCCGCTTTCCGATATAATGAAGAAGTTTGTGGAGCTTATACTCCTGAAGATGGTTCTTTACGAGGCGGATAACTATTCCCTCGTCTTCCGTGTTCCTGTTTTTAACGAGGGGGATATCGAAGGGTATGATGATTATGCTGTCTTCACCATAGACCGCAAGGAAGCGGACCTCAACCGCCTGCGGCAGAATGAAGAGACACTCTGGGAGTATGTGAAGAGTTCAAACCCTTTGGAACAGCTTTTCGTAAGCTATCCGCATTAGAAAATATACGGGGGATACGATGTCCTTTACCCACTTTGACGAAGAGGGAAGAAGCAGAATGGTTGATGTAACGGCCAAAAACGTTACCAAAAGAGAGGCCACAGCGGCAGGCTGGGTCTCCATGAAGCCCGAAACCCTGAAGCTTGTTCTTGAGAGCAGGATGGAGAAGGGTGATGTCTTTGAGGTCTCTCGTGTTGCGGGGATTATGGCGGTTAAGAAAACGCCGGACCTTATCCCGATGTGCCACCCCCTTAGCATCTCTGGAGTGGATGTGCACTTCTCTACGGATGAAGAGAATTCCAGAATCAATATAGAATGCACCGCAAAGCTTGCCGGCCAGACGGGTGTGGAGATGGAAGCGCTTACAGGTGTTTCCGTAGCCGCTCTCACCATCTATGACATGTGTAAGGCTGTTGATAAGGAGATGGTCATCGGCGATGTCCGGCTCCTCAAGAAGTCCGGAGGCAAGAGCGGAACCTTTATCCGGGAGGAGGATTGAAAAGATGCGTGTTTACCTCGCCCAGATCCGCCCCTTTCTCGGGGATGTGGAGAAGAATCTTATAAAGCATGAGGCGGAGATTGAAAAGGCTCTTACTGCCGGATGCGATATGATCGTCTTCCCAGAGCTATCCCTTACGGGCTACTACCTGCAGGACCTCGTCTCCGATGTTGCGCTCAGGGAGGATGACCCCGAGATACAGAGGCTTATCAAGCTTTCTGAGACAATATCCATAGTTTTCGGCTTTGTCTATGAGAGTGAGGAGAGCCTTTTCTATAACGCCGCAGCCTATCTTGAGGATGGCGAGATTAAGCACATACACCGTAAGGTGTACCTCCCCGATTATACGATGTTCGAAGAGGCGAGATACTTCGCGGCGGGTGACCGCTTTCTAAGCTTCGATACGAAGTTCGGTAAGTGCGGAATGCTCCTCTGCGAGGATTCCCTTCACATAAGCTCGTCCTACATAATGAGCCAGTCCGGCGTACAGAACCTTTTCATACTCTCCAACAGCCCCGCAAGGGGCGTTTCCGGCGATGCACTCCATGCGGCTGATCTATGGCAGATGTCGAACCGGTACACCTCCACGGTGCTCACGGTGAATCTTATCTTCGTGAACCGTGTGGGCGTAGAGGACGGCGTGGCATTCTGGGGGGGCTCCGAGGTATATTCAGCCCTTGGCGAAAAACGGGCCGCTCTGCCTATGTTTGAAGAAACGGGCTCATGCGTGGAACTCGATCAGAGGGATATAAGAAGGGCAAGGATAGCAAACCCCTTCTTCCGGGATGAAAAGCCTGCCATACTTATGAATTTTCTAAGAAGGAGGTTCAGCGATGAAGCTTAACCTGCCACTCACAAAACAGATACTCACCCAGTTTGTAAGGGAGGAGACGGAGAAGATCGGCCTTAAAACCGTCGTCCTCGGTCTCTCAGGAGGTATAGACTCCGCCCTTTCCGCCGCCATAGCCGCAGAGGCTCTGGGTCCGGAGAACGTCTTTGCCGTTGCGCTCCCCTATAAGCTGAGCAGTGGTGAGTCCCTCGCCGATGCACGCCTTGTTGCCGATGCCTTCGGGCTCAACTTCGAGGTGGCGGATATTACCCCCTATGCAGAGCCGTATATGGATGCAAACCCCGATATGGACAAGATGCGTATCGGAAACGTCCTTGCAAGGATGCGTATGGTGACCCTCTTCGACCGTTCGGCGAAGCACAGGGGCATCGTCCTCGGAACAAGCAATAAGACCGAGCTACTCCTCGGGTACGGTACGTGGTACGGGGATCTCGCCAGCGCCATAAACCCCATCGGCGACCTCTACAAGACACAGGTCTGGGAGCTTTCCGAATACCTTAATATTCCCGAGAGGGTTATCACCAAGAAGCCCACAGCGGATCTCTGGCCGGATCAGACCGATGAATCGGAGCTCGGTTTCAGCTACCGTGATGTGGATAAGCTTCTTTACGAGATGGTGGACAAGAGAAATAGAAAGCGTGACCTCCTCGAGGAAGGCTTTGAAGAGAGCTTTATAGATAAAGTTACCGAAAGGATAAGAAGGAACCAGTTCAAGCGGAAGATCCCCGTTATCGCCAAGGTGAGCCAACGAACCATCGGCAGGGATTTCCGCTACAGCAGGGACTGGGGATACTAGAATAAATCAGGAACGCTTATCCAGCGCTCCGCAGTACACATTCAATTCAACACGAGGTGACTGATGTACGGCGACAAAGTCGCAATGGAAGCCCTTACATTTGACGACGTTCTTGTGCTACCCGCCAAGAGCGATGTTCTCCCCAAGGATATTGACACCAAAGCACAGCTTACCAGCAGGATAGCCCTTAACATACCCCTTGTCAGCTCGGCGATGGATACCGTCACCGAGGCACGCCTCGCCATTGCCATGGCACAGGAAGGGGGGTTAGGCTTTATTCACAAGAATCTGACTATCGAACAGCAGGCGGACGAGGTGGATAAGGTTAAGCGTTCTGAAAGCGGGATGATCGTGGATCCCATAACCATAGCACCCGACAGAACAGTGGAAGAGGCGCTGGGGCTTATGGCGAAGTACAAGATCAGCGGTGTTCCCGTTACCGAAGGGCACAATAAGCTGGTGGGCATTCTCACAAACAGAGACCTCCGGTTCATCAAGGATACCTCAGTACCCGTTAAGGAGTATATGACGGGGAAGAACCTTGTGACTGTGAGCGAGAAAGAGGCATGCCTCGATTCCGCCAAGGAAAAACTGCAGGAGCACAGGATCGAAAAGCTTCTGGTAGTGGATGACGATTTCCGCCTCAAGGGGCTCATAACCATAAAAGACATCAACAAGAAGCTGAAATACCCCAATGCGGCCAAAGACGATATGGGTCGCCTCCTTGTTGGGGCTGCTGTCGGAGTGACCGGGGACAGCCGTGACAGGGTGGATGCCCTCGTTGAGGCGAAGGTGGATGTTATCGTTGTGGACACAGCCCATGGTCATTCCGCCCTGGTTCCCGAGATGGTACGCTGGATTAAGAACAAGTATCCAGACATGCAGGTTGTCGCAGGAAACGTTGCCACACCAGAGGCCGTTGAGGAGCTTGTTCAGGCTGGTGCGGACTGCGTTAAGGTTGGTATCGGACCCGGTTCCATCTGCACCACAAGGGTGGTTGCGGGTGTAGGTGTTCCCCAGGTTACTGCTGTTATGAGATGTTCCGAGAAGGCAAAGGAGCTTGGCATTCCGATAATTGCGGATGGCGGTATAAAGTATTCCGGCGATTGTGTTAAGGCACTTGTGGCCGGGGGCAATGTTGTCATGGTCGGCTCCCTATTTGCAGGGACCAAGGAATCCCCCGGCGAGATAGAGTTGTATCAGGGGAGGAGCTACAAGGTTTATCGCGGAATGGGCTCCGTCGGAGCGATGAAGGCGGGGAGCAAGGACCGCTATTTTCAGGAAAACGAAACGGAAAAGAAGTTTGTTCCCGAAGGTATCGAAGGTAGGGTTCACTATAAGGGTGAACTGAGCCAGACGGTATACCAGCTCGTGGGCGGTATACGCTCCGGTATGGGCTATGCGGGATGCAAGGATATTGAGGAGCTTCACAGTAAGGCGCAGTTTGTTAAGATAACAGCGGCGGGGCTTAAAGAGAGCCACGTCCATGATGTTATCATCACCAAGGAAGCGCCTAATTATTGGATAAATACCTGAACAGGAGTTTAGATTTGGATATTCATTCAGAAAAGGTACTAATACTCGATTTCGGTTCACAGTATACACAGCTTATCGCCAGACGTGTTCGTGAGGCGAGGGTGTACTGCGAGATCTTCCCCTGCAATGTTGAGTTCGAGAAGATAGAGGAGTTCGCCCCCAAGGGTATAATCCTCTCCGGCGGACCCTCCAGCGTATACGATAAGGATGCACCCCTCGTTGATACACGTGTCTTCGATATGGGGCTTCCCATCCTCGGCATATGCTACGGTATGCAGCTTGTGGGGCAGAACTTCGGCGGAGTTGTTGCCGCCTCGGCTCACAGGGAATACGGACGTTCCGAGCTTAACTACGACAGCGAATCACTCCTTTTCAAGGGGCTTAAGGGTGATGGAAAGCTCACCGTATGGATGAGCCACGGCGACAGGCTGGAGAAGATGCCCGGGGACTTCAAGGTTATCGGCTATACGGACAATGCACCCGTTGCCGCCATGGGTAACGATGACAAGCAGGTCTATGCGATACAGTTCCACCCCGAGGTGGTACATACGGAGCAGGGTAAGGTTATCCTTGAGAACTTTGTTACGGAGATAGCCGGATGTCTGCAGGTTTGGACACCCGGAAACTTTATACAGGCAGAGGTTGAGCGTCTGCGTGAAAGGATAGGGGATCGAAAGGTTCTCTGTGGTCTTTCCGGTGGTGTTGACTCCTCCGTAGCGGCGGCACTCATCCAGAAGGCCATCGGCGACAACCTCCACTGCGTTTTTGTGGACAACGGTCTTCTTCGTCTGGGTGAGGGTGAGCAGGTTGTTGAGACCTTCGGTAATCACTTCAAGATGAATCTTGTGCATGTGGATGCTGAGGATCGTTTCCTCGATCTCCTTGCTGGTGTTACCGATCCGGAGAAGAAACGTAAGATCATCGGCAACCAGTTCATCCGAGAATTCGAGGCGGAGGCGAGAAAGCTGGGCGATTTCGATTTCCTTGCACAGGGCACTCTTTATCCGGATGTAATAGAATCCGTATCATTCAAGGGTCCCTCTGCCACCATCAAGTCCCATCACAACGTGGGCGGACTCCCCGATGATATGCAGTTTGAACTTGTTGAGCCACTCCGTGAGCTCTTCAAGGATGAGGTACGAGAGGTAGGGCTTCAGCTTGGGCTCCCCGAGGAGATTATCCAGCGTCACCCCTTCCCCGGGCCTGGGCTTGGCGTGCGTGTGCTGGGAGAGATTACCAAGGAAAGGTGCGACATACTCCGCAAGGCGGACGCCATTTTCATAGAGGAACTGCACAGGGCGGATCTGTACAACTCCATATGGCAGGCGTTTACGGTACTGCTCCCCGTTAACACTGTGGGTGTTATGGGGGATGAGCGTACCTACGAGAACGCCGCCGCTGTACGTGCTGTTTACAGTACCGACGGCATGACGGCGGATTGGGCAAGGATTCCCGAGGATGTGCTGGCGAGGGTTTCCAACAGGATAATCAACGAAGTTAAAGGGATAAACAGGGTGGTTTACGATATAAGCTCCAAACCACCCGCAACTATTGAATGGGAGTAGTATGAGGATAGAGAACCTCATCGCACTCAGGTATCTGCGTTCGAGGAAGAAAAACAGGATATTCTCCTTCATCTCCACCATATCCGTTATCGGGATCATGGTGGGTGTCGCCACGCTTATCGTGGTGATAAACGTGATGATCGGTTTCGGAGACAACCTGCGCAATAAGATACTGGGCGCAAATGCACATATAATCGTAAACCGTCTTGATGCCAACCCCGTGGACGACTGGCAGCTGATACAGGGTAAGCTCAAGGTAACGGACGGGGTCGAGGCGGTGTCGCCGTTTCTGCTTAATCAGGTTCTGCTCACAAGCCGTAATAACGTAAGCGGTGTTGTGGTGCGTGGTGTTAATGCAGAGAAGGAGATGCGGGTCTCGGCCATCAGCAAGTTTATGAAGGAGGGGGAACTCCTCGACATAAACTATAAGAACGACGAGGGGCGTCCGAATATCGTCCTCGGAAGGGAACTAGCCAATTCCCTTGGTGTTATACCAGGGGATGAGGTGGTGATGGTCTCCCCCTTCGGGAAGAAGGGGCCCTTTGGCATGACACCCAAGATGAAGCATTTTGCAGTCGCCGGAACCTTCGATATGGGGATGTACGAGTACAACTCGTCCCTCGCCTATATCGATCTCCCCATTGCGCAGGAGTTCTTCGGCGTCGGGGATATCGTAACTGGGTTCAGTGTTAAGGCGGAGGAGTTCGGCAATGCGAAGGAGCTTGCCTCCAAGATTCAGGATAATCTCGAATTTCCCTATTGGGCGAGGGACTGGCTGAGCCTTAACAAGAACCTCTTCTCTGCATTGAAGCTTGAGAAGATAGCGATGTTCATAATTTTGACGCTCATCATCATCGTTGCCTCGTTTAATATTGTGAGCATGATAACCGTCTCCGTTAAGGATAAAAAGCGGGATATAGCCATTCTGCGTGCCATGGGCATCCCCGAGCGGGGGATATACAGGATATTCATACGTCAGGGGCTTGTGGTGGGCATTGTCGGTACGGTGCTCGGGAACATCATAGGCTTTATCATATGCTACGTGCTCAAGAACTATAAGATAATAAGCCTTCCTGAGGATGTATATTTCATGGACCGCATACCCGTTGTTCTGGATCCGGGTGTGTTCGCCCTTGTGACAGTCTGCGCACTGGTTATCACATACCTCGCCGGACTCTTCCCCGCAAGACAGTCGGCACGCCTTGATCCCATAGAAGCGCTGAGGGGTGAATAGAATGCTCGAGATAATAAACCTCAACAAAAGCTTCAGAAAAGGGGAGTATACCCTCCATGTACTGCAGGACTTCTGCATGACTGTTCAGGAGGGTGAACAGGTTGCCATCGTCGGACCCTCCGGTGCGGGTAAGTCTACCCTTCTGCATATCGTAGGAGGCCTTGAGAAGTGCGATTCCGGCTCTGTCATGTTCGGCGGAGAGGATATCCTCACCAAGAAAGGGAAAGCTCTCGATACATACCGTAACAGCGAGGTGGGCTTTGTGTTCCAGTTCCACTATCTCCTCGATGAGTTCACTGCCCTTGAGAACGTTCTGATGCCCGCCATGATACAGGGGATGTCACGTGAAGAGGCTATGCCGAGGGCTGAGGAGCTTTTGGCGAAGGTTGGTCTCAGCGACCGTATGACCCACTTTCCTGTGGAACTCTCCGGGGGCGAACAGCAGAGAACAGCCATAGCAAGGGCTATGATGAATTCGCCAAGACTCATCCTTGCAGACGAGCCCACTGGCTCCCTCGACAGGAAGAACAGCGAAGAGGTTTTGGCGATGTTCGATTTCGTTAAGAGCGAAGGTACATCGGTTCTTATGGTGACCCACGACAACAGGATAGCCGAAAGCTGCGACAGGATCGTGGCCATAGATAAAAGCTAGGGGGAAAGAGGATGAAGATAGGAATCATGGGCGGAAGCGGCCTCTATGAGATCGAAGGGTTCAACTTTATAGGCGAAGAGAAGGTTTTGACTGATTGGGGTGAACCCTCGGATACCTACAGGCACTTCACCTTCGGAGGCGTAGATTTCTATTTCCTCAACCGTCACGGCCGTAAGCATGATATGCCCCCGCACTCAGTAAACTACAGAGCAAATATAGCCGGATTTAAGAAGCTGGGTATAGAAAGGATGCTCGCCTTCACCGCAGTGGGGGGAATAAAGGGGGTTAAGCCGGGTGATGTCGTCATCCCCGACAACGCCATAGACCACACCTCCGGCAGGGCACACACATTCTATGACAGGGGGCTTATCCATCACATAGACTTCACAGCGCCCTTCTGCCCAGAGCTCAGAGCTATGCTTAATTCATGTGCCGGTGCTGCATCCGTTCCTGTAAAGGATGGCGGAACGTACATCTGCACGAACGGGCCACGCCTTGAGACTGCGGCGGAGATCAGGTATTTCGACATCATCGGTGCGGATATCGTCGGTATGACGCTCTTTCCCGAGGCACCGCTGGCAAGGGAGATGGAGATCTGTTACGCAAACACTAGCGTAATAACCAATTACGCCGCCGGAACAACAGAGAACAAGCTCACCACCGATGAGGTTGTGGAGACGATGAAGGGGAGCATGGATAAGATACGCTCCATCGTCACAAAACTCCCTGAATACTACTCGGTAGATAGAGAATGCGCATGTCAGGATGCCCTTGCAGGCACAAAAATCAGCAAATAGATTGATTATATGAACATTCAAGAGGGTGTTAGTCTAAAAAAGTACTGTTCCTATGGTGTTGGGGGTGAGTCGAGGTACTTCTGTGCACCGTCAACTACTGATCAACTTAAGAGCTGTCTACACTTCGTAAACGATCATTCTATACCATTGGCAATAATAGGATACGGGAGCAACGTCCTTATTTCTGATCAAGGTTTTTCCGGCCTTGTTCTCACACTACGGAACTTGAATCGGCTTATTTTCAAAAAACATGAGAAAATTTTCGTTGGAGCGGGAGTTTTGCTTGACTCAATGATCTTATATACTATAAGATCTTACATGAGCGGTGCAGAGTCGCTCAGCGGGATCCCTGGAAGTGTCGGCGGGGCGATCGGGATGAATGCGGGAGCATTCGGAACGGAGATCAAAGACATTGTAACGAGAATCGATCTCGTTAATCTGGAGGGTGAGAGCTATTCGATCAACTCATCCGAAGCAGGGTTCGCATACCGCAAAGCAGCGAATATCTCCGGTAGCATTGTAACGAGTGCTGAATTTAACTTGGCAGAAGGTGACGGGACAGCACTGATGGCCAAGAGAAAAGATATTCTTAACAGACGCGCAGAAAAACAGCCCCTTGAGTTTCGCTCATGCGGGTCGGTCTTCAAAAGGCCGGAAGGCAGCTACGCCGGTGCTTTAATCGAGAAATGCGGGCTGAAGGGAAAAACCCACGGCGGTGCAATGGTTTCCCCTAAGCATGCAAACTTCATTGTGAATACCGGAGATGCTTCGGCGGACGATATACGTTCGCTGATACTTTTTGTTAAGGAAACTGTAAAAAAAGAAACGGGCTATGAACTCGAAGAGGAGGTGAAATACCTCGGCTTCGAATAATGTCCGGGGGAAGAACGGTGAATCAAATCGACGCAGAATTGACTATGGACGAGCGCAATGCTCTGTGCACAGAGGTGTTTCCATCTCTATGCAGGCCAAGCTGGTTTCTACGAATCTTTAAACTGGTCATTCCGGTTTTTATTCTTGTTATCTCCTGTACCACTGCAAACGTTCAGACAAGTTCCTTCGGAACCACTCCCCTCGAATCTGCCGATTTAAGATCAAAATTATCCGAAAAAATCTCTGCATCGGCCGATCCCGCAGAGTTCGTGTCACAGTTCCCCGAGAACGATATCATCCTTAACTCCGTGGTTATGTACGAGAAGAAACCCGCAGAGGCTCTTATTGCGAACGAAGCAGAGGACTTCGGCTACAGTAACGGCCTTTTCGCTTTCCTCAAAGGTGACAGGCTCTTCCTCTCATCGGACAACTGCCCCTCCATGCTTACTGAGGATGGATATTCCAGCCTCACAGTAGCAGGAAACCTCCTCCAGACAAAGGGGAAAGAGGGTTTTGCCGTATATGATGCCGAGGCGTGCGCAGAGATATACCAGAAAAAAAAACTCCTCCCTATAGTGTAGCACCTCCATATATACTTACATTCAATAAAGAAAACTTCGCAGTACACCACCTGGGCACCGAAGAAGAGGTTATCAAAGGCGCTCTGCGCTATCCTGTTAATTTCGCCCATCTCCATGGAACCAACGCTGTTCTTATAGCTTCCGGACACTTGGTCGTCTTCAGCATAATAGAAAAAAGATTTATATACGTTCATAATATGAAAAGGAACCTGAGCCGTATTAATGCGCATAACGGCAGGATTACTGGATTCGATGGAAACACCTTTGTGTCGGTTAACTATATCCCATCACTAGCCGGCAAGGAGCCTGTAATTAAGACGTCCGAAGTTGGAAAGCCCGATGAATGCGCTGTCGAAAACAGCGGTACTGATGCCTGCTGTTCAGGCGAATGGATTATATCTGACGGTGAATGTCCCCTAGAGATAGAGGGTGTAGTCAGGACAGATGGGTTCGATGTCTTCATGGACAACGGAACAATTACAGCTGTAGGGCGAGAGCCTGTATTTATCAAAGGTATCCGCATGGGTGGTTTTGATAAGCGTTTCTGTGAAACAGAGAAGGGGCTCCACATGAGCGAGCCGGATGGCCGCACGTCTCTTTTTCATAATGAAAAACTCACCGAGGTTGACAGTTTTCCGGACAACTGCACACCCTTAGAGTATAAAGATCGATATGTACTCAACGAGGATGGTGATAAGCTTTACAAGTATGCCGAAAAGGTGAATGTGGGGAGCAGGCATATCATGATGAGGCGTGAGAACAGGTGGGGAGTGTTCTACTTCTTTGAGGAAATAATGGGTGGGGAGTAACTGGCCATGTTATATATTAACCACTATTATAATCTTTCAAATGGGTTTTTAAGGGGATCCTAAGGGGAAAGTTTTCCCAAAAAATTTCCTCTTAGTCTTATTCTTTAGATAATCACATTTGAAACTTGTCACCAATAATTAGGTTTCGTGCTAAAGCACGACTTACTTTTGGTTCGCGCAGATTGCTATTACAATCTGCGAGGAACAAACCACCCCTTAACAACCCCTCAAAATCTCATTTTGAGGGATAATATTTTACCTGACAAACATATAGGTATATTTCTGGAATAGAGTTTATAGGTATTTCCAATTTGAAAGTAATACGAGGAATTTGCCTGCAAGGACTATGGTTAAAGACTTATCTGGCTGTAATCCTTGGATTACGAACCAGGCCTCTGGCTGTGATGTTCTGCTTTGCTCCCATTACGTCTACTGTCCCGCTCATATTCATCATAGAGCGACCGATGTCTCTGGTGTTTATTGTTATTTTGCCAGTTATGTCGAGCTTTGCATTCCCTTCGGAGGTTAGGCTTGTGACGTCGATAGTATTCTTATTGATCGTTCCCTCTCCACGAAGGTTTTTGAGCGGCATGGGGCCGAAGTCTGTGGGAACGGTGAAGGAGTCGGATGTGAGGACGATATCCCCTGTCTGCTCATTGAGGTTCATGTTCAGCTGAACTGCCATATCACCATCAAGACTCTGGTTCAAAAGTGAGCCGATGTTTTTCATGTCCAGCAGTCCTCTGGCCTCAACACTACCTGAGTCGATGGATGTCTCGATTGTGCCGAGGGGGGAATTTACGGATACATCCGCACTCTTGGTTATTACGGAAAGGAGAGAGTAGTCCGCCCTTATCTGTGTTATTTCGATATCTTCAATGCTGATGCCGCTTATTACTGCTCCGCCCGGGCCTGCCTTGATACTATCTATCCTTGCAGGTATGCGGTTATCACTCACAGCCTTGCGGATATAATACTCCGCCACGGTGTTCCATGGGAAGAACATGGGGGTAAATACAAGTACACTCAGCAGAAATATGGCGATAGCGATGGCAGATTTCTTGATCATCTTGATTTGGTGATCTCCAGATTTATATCTACAAGCTGGGGGTTGTCGAAACGTTTGTTCATGGAGAAGGATCGTATACCCGTATTGTCGTACCCGTCAAGCCTCTCCAGAAATGAGACCAGCTCGGAGTAGTTAAGAGCCTGCATCTTGATGCTTACAGTCTCTCTTCCTTGGGGTGAGCTTATCGGTTTGAGGTCGAATATCTTTGAGTTTATGCCCACACGGGAGCTCACGGCCTGAACGAAGGAGAGCAGACCGCTTTGGACGTTTCTGCTGCCGTTTCCTGTTTCGACTAATGCAGCAAGCTCTGCGGCCTTCTCGGTTCTCTCTGCAACGGCTGCTGTGCTGGCGATGTAGCCTTCCTTTTGTGACTGGAAGAAGAGGTGCGTCCAGTAAAACAGGAGGAAGACAGCTGTGACGATCACGACCCAGATGAGTACGGTTTCCTTTACATTCGAGCTCATTGGTCAAACCTCACAACGAATTTAATGCCGTCCTCTATCTTGTCCGTATCGTCCACAGAGGCGGTAACACCGCCGTTGGTTTCGAGGTTCGTTTTAAAACCCTCAACGGACTGGAAGTCCACAGCCTTACCTGTGCATGTAACGGAATTCTCTTTTATGACAAGGGACTCAAGTCCCACCTTCCCTTTTGTTGCGGAATCGCTTATAAGCTCAAGGGTGTCAAGAACATCGATACCCCCACTTGTGTCACCACCACCCTTTGCATGAAAGAGCAGGGAGCCATAGGGGTCAGCTTTCGTTGCAACGCCGGTATCGATATATATCTTGTTTAGTCTTTTTTCATAAGCCTCAAGATCGTTCTGTGCGGCCTTTGCATAGAAGTATTCGCCGGTGGCGAAGAGTACATAGGCAATGAGAAGAACAGCGGCCGGAACTTTATATTTTTCGATGGCCAGCTTTTCACGCCCCACGCCGGGAAGCTTCATGTTGAATGCCGTAACTTCTATGCGGATTCCATCCTCGAAGGTGAGGGGTGTATCCATTTCGTCGGGATTTTCCGGCTGCTGGGTTATGAGACTGTCGGAGATGCTGTATACCCTGTTGCCGTCATGGTAACGGAAATCGCTGTTTTTTGCGATGAGCTCAAGCATCGGCGTGGTAACGCTCCCCGCCTTCCTGAATATCTGTGGGTTTGTTTCGATGAGATCAACCAGTGCGGGGGCGAGTACGTAAATATACGCCTTTCCGTCACGCTGGACATAGCCGTAGGATGTGAGCATATTCTCAGGAAAGAATGTTGAGAGATAGTTCCTCACAAAGGCATCGGTCTTCTTCTTTCCCGCCTGGGGCAACTCCATGGAGAGCCAGAAGAAGTATGAATCATCCACGAACAGAGTATATCCGCTGGAGAGTTCATCCGTATCAGCAGGGAAGTCCGCAGAACCTCCTTCGATACGGAGCAGTTTGTTGTCTTTAAGAAGCGTTCTGTTTTCAGAAGAAGGGGGCATCTGTACCTTCAATATACTTTAAAAGTTTAGTTTTTTTGCCGTTCCTTTGTAATAAAACGTGGTAGAAGCGGCTGTTTTCACCCAAGGTTACTTCAGTCTTTACGTAAAATAAAGAACTTTTTACTGATAGATATTTCAGGTTGTCGTTGTAGATATCATCGGGGATTTCAGCCGCTTCACGTATGTTCGAAACATCCTTGTAAACGTGCTGTTCCCTGTACTTGATAATATCACCCGCATAGGGCTCCAGTGCGGGGACGGCGCCTGCGAGGACCTCCTCGCTCACAAAGTTCAGGTTCACTTTGCTGTCGCCGCCGATTGTGAAATACTGTGCAAGCTCGCCGTAATGCTCGCCCGCTCTATTGATATACCTTAATTCGTGGAGCGTTTCAAGTGCTCCGTTCTTGGTTAAATATTCTTTACCTTCAGCATCATAGCGAAAACTTTCCTCGCCGCCTGCTGTCATCTCGCTGTCGGTGTCGAGCCAGTCTTTTATCATGGCGCAGGTATCAGCATTGATATCCAGTTCCTCTAGTATATGGACACATCCAGCCAGAATTCGTTCACCCTCTTCATCCTGTTCTTCATCAAGCATGTTCAGGTTGAGCCTTCCGTTAAGGGGTTTTATGGAGATGGAGACGTACCCGCCGGGTATGGGTATCATGGGGAGCAGTCCCCAGTCCTCGCCGGCATCGTCGTAGTTGTTGCCGTCATCTTCAAGTAGCTCTCGAATAGCCTCTACGGCCGTCATGGCGAAGATGGAGGTCTGGTATTCCTCCTGTAGAGATGCCGTTTCGGCGAGTGATTCACCACTTCGCTCATGCATGAAGAGAACAACACTCACGGCGAAGGATATGAATATAAGCACGAATACGAGTACGCTTCCACGCCTGTTCACTGCCCTATCCCCTCTGCATTGATGTATGTGTTGTCGTGGTAGCTCCCCGCCACGGACTCGATAAGCCTTCCGCCGGCTCTTAGGCTCATGCGCACTAAGCGCACCTCTGCGGGGGCGTTCTCCGAGTACTCATCCCCGTCGTGGAAGAGGACCTCGTAGTCCTCCACAGAGGGGATGATAACCATCTTGTCCACAAAATCCATGAGGGGCATCCGCTCCTCCCTGAAAAGATCGTCATCCTCTACGTAGTAGGATACCTCAACGGGTATTGCGCCGTTGAAGAAGAGGGAGTTGTGGGTCTCCATAACAAGCTTGAAATCGTCCAGAAAGCTGACCGCCTCAACGCTCCCCCGAACCGCCTGACGGAAATCGGCGGACAGGACCTTTGTCAGCTTAACATTAAGAACCGCCGCTTCGGAGGATGATACGGAGAAGTCTCTGGTATCGATGATTGAACGGAAAATCCCGTAAGCCGCCACGAGTACATGGGCAGCCACAGCAACTGCGATAACCAGTTCCGCAAGGGTGAATCCCCGTCTATCTCTCATAGTACACCAGTGTGGCGGAGGATGTACCGTCCTCAACGGTCAGAACACATTCCTCAATATTCTGGAGCATTGTGGGGCTTTTATCTATGTCGAAGGTGTAGGTTATATTGTCGAAGGTAACCTTTTCCTCCAGTCCCGATGTGTCATTAAGGAGGAGGATAACCCTTTCGTATCCCCTTCCGAGAAGGCGGATCTTCTCCTGTGAATAGCTGTTGAACTCCAGCGACTGACGGATAAGGGTGTATATCCCCATCATGCCGAGGGAGAGCAGGGCGAGTGCGATAAGAATCTCGAGCAGTGTAAATCCTTTTTTCATTTAACTATCCTTGTTTTAAGAAGGAGCGGAAGTGATTCGAGGGATCGTTCTTCGCCGAATTCTATAATGAAATGATCGCATATATGTTTGGGATAAATATGTATTATGTATTCGTTAGATGCCGGCTCCACATCGTTGATAGTAATGTTTGAAACTGTATCCACGCCGGGGATGCTTCTGCGTTCACCGTCGGGCATAACAACATTTGCAGAACCCTGAAAACCCCTGAGCTGAACGGGTCTGCCCAGCTCAACGGCTTCCTTCTCGAGTTCTGCAAGTATCTCATTAAAGAACTTAACCTCCTCGGGAACGCCCACGGCCTTCTCCACCATAATCGGCGTTACGGTCATGGCACCTATCCCGAGGATGAGCATAACAATAATAAGCTCAACGAGGGTGAATCCCCGTCTGTTCATTACTATTTGATCTCGTAGCTCTTAATGTCGGATGCGTATTCCTCGCCACCCTCTTTGCCGTCGGAACCGAGTGAGATGATGTCGTAATCACGATCGTCATCGCCGGGGCTCCTGTAAACATAGGGATTCTCCCATGGATCGGTGGGAGCGTTTGAGGAATCGAGATACCCACCTTTGCGGTAGTTCTTAGGGATAGGCTCTATCTCGGGCTTCTCCACGAGGGCCTCAAGACCCTGCTCTGTGGTGGGGTATACACCGTTGTCGAGCTTATACATCTTAAGTGCGGAATCAATGGCAAGGATATCGTTCTTTGCCTTGGCTACTCTGGCTTCATCCGGTTTGTCCATGATTTTAGGAACAAGGAAGGTGGCGAGCAGTCCGAGGATAACGATAACCACAAGCACCTCAATAATTGTGAAGCCTTTTCTGCTTTTCATACAGTACCTCTGGGAATTTTTTTGGGATTATAGGCTTATAGCCTGTCTAATTCAATACCTTAATGACAGGTGCAGATATAAATAGTTTTGAAGTTTGTTCATACGTGCTAAATTTTATAAATGAAACGGGAGAGACTCACCGCCGCCGCATTCATAGCGGGACTTTCATATTTTGCTTTCAGGATCATCTTCACCGGGGCGGAGTTCCGGTTCGATGGCCAGAAGGTCTTCCATTTCCTCATCCTCGCCCCCGTTGCCGAGGAGCTTTTCTTCCGTGGTGTGGTTCAGGATTATGCCGAAAGGCGGATTAATGGGGGTTTATGGGGGCTTACATATGGAAATCTAGGCACATCTGTGCTCTTTTCCGCCATGCATCTTATAACATCCTCCCCCCTGCATTCCGCCCTTGTGTACATACCTTCGCTTATCTTCGGGAGGCTCTATACAGAGTACCGCAGTGTGTATATCCCCATCCTTATACATTCTTTTTATAATCTGAATGTAATGATCACTTGAACTTTTTGATAACTCGGTTTTCGAGTAAGCATCGGTTCAATATGGGTGGTTAAATTATTTTAACCTAGGGCATTTTACATACAATTTAATTGATTTTTTAAGGAAACATGGTATTTCTGAGATCATGGAAAATATTAAGATACCTTGGTATATATATCCCGTCTTCATCGGCTTTGCCGTGTCTGTGCTGGTTTCCGGCTATATGAGCTATCGCCACAGCGGTCTTATCCCTGCGCCTGTGCAGGTTCAGGCAGCTGAAAACAACAGTTCCCAGGTTGCGGATACTGAGCTTATCCTTGAGAGGAACGTTTTCGATATCCTCACAGGGCAGAGACAGGAGCCTGTAGAAGTGGCAGAAACCGAGGAAAAAGTCTCCGAAGCACAGGAGGCATCCGCTCCCCCGCCGGCGAATGTTGAGCTCCTCGGAATCATGCTCGGGGGCGAGGGTGAGCAGTCCGTTGCTGTAATGAGCGTAGAGCGGGAAACCTTCGTGTTTATTGAAGGTGAAACGATAAACGGTGTTGAACTCTCTAAGCTGGGACGTGATTACGCCATGATCAATGTGAACGGACGTAAGAGTCGTCTCAACCTTTATGACAGGGCAGAGATGGAGCGTGTGCGGGAATCAGCAATAACTATAAGCAGAAACGATGATGACGAAGGTGATGATGCACGCTATGAAGAGGATCAGCCCTCTGCTTCCACCGATAAGATAACCATCCCCAGAGAGGACTTCGTGGAGCAGATGGGGGATATAAACAGCATCATCAAGTCGGTTCTTATGCGCCCCTATGAAAGGGGTGGGGAGCTCATCGGATACAGACTCACAAGGATGCGCAAGGATTCGGTCCTGCGCCGTGTGGGTCTCCAGAACGGTGATGTTCTCATGCGCATAAACGGTCAGGAGCTTAAAACGCCGGAGGTTCTCTTCGGCATGATGGGTTCTGTGGAGGATATTTCCGCAGTAACTCTGGATATAGAACGCAAGGGCGAGAAGAAAACAATTTTCGTTGAAATAAACTAAGGTGCACTGATGAGATTAATTGCAGCGGCTTTACTTTTTATTATGCTTACGGTACCCGCCTTCGGGCAGTATGATGTTAATTTCAACAACATGACGCTGAAGGATTTCGTCCAGTTCGTGGCGGAATTTACGGGTAAAAACTTTGTTTATCAGGAGAGGGACCTCAAAGGGGAACTCACCATCCAGTCTGGTATGAAGATGGAAACTGATGACATAATGGAGATCTTCTATACTACTCTCTCCCTAAACGGTCTCGCCATTGCGGATAAGGGGAACTTTATCCAGATAATGCGTAACAACGAGGCCAAGGAGTATGACGACGGCTTCAGTGAAAAGGTCAGCAGCAGTCAGATAGGGGTTACCACAACGGTTGTTCCTGTTAAAAACTTCAATGTGCGCATGCTTGCCACAATGCTCAAAAGCCTGAAATCAAGGGAGGGTGATGCTCAGATCCTCAACGGTCTTAACGCCTTCATCCTCCATGACACAGCCACAAGGGTTCGGAAGATCCTGAAGGTTGTGGATAATCTTGAGAGGAACGCCGCAGGATATGAGATACACACTGTAGAGATTAAGAACGCAATTGCGAGCAACATAGATAAGAGGCTCAGCCAGCTTTATTCCGAGCTCAATAAGAACCATATGACATCCGGTGATCCCGTTATCGTCTCCGATGATTCATCAAACCTGATGATTATCGCCGCAGGCCCCGAGGATTTCCGCAAGATAAGCTACATCATTGAGCAGATGGACAGCCCCACCGCCGGTACACAGAATGAACCCAGGGTTTATTACCTGAACAACTCTTCCGCCGTGGATATTGAGAAGGTGCTTAACAAGCTTCTGGACTCCGTTGTGGATCCGAAGAAGAAAGAAGTTATCAAGTCTCAGGTAGCTTCGGATAAGGCAACAAACTCCATAATCGCCTTCGGGGATCAGGAGCTCTACCAGAAGATAGAATCACTTATAAAGAAGCTTGATGTACCCAGAAAGCAGGTTTATGTAGAAGCACTTATCCTTGAAACAACCTTGGACAGCGGAAACAAGTTCGGCGTTGAGTGGCTTGCCGGTGCTGGAAGCGATTCAACGGCAGGAAACATCGGCTACCTCGATTCCGATGGTGCGCTAACTGGCTATATGGGGCCCGTACTTGAGGGTAAGTCCCCCAGCCTCGGCGCACTCGCCGGCGGTTTCAGCCTCGGAATCCTGGGTGATGTTATTACCTATGAAGGTGTCCAGTTCCCGACCCTCGGTCTGCTCGTTAACGCAGTAAAGAGTGCTTCGGGTATAAACATCCTTTCAAATCCCCAGATCCTGACACTCGACAACGAGGAGGCTGAGATATTCGTGGGTGAGAACAGACCCTTCCTCACAAGCACGAAATACGATTCAAACAACAACCCCGTCCAGTCCTACGACTATCGTGACGTGGGTGTTAAGCTCAAGATACTCCCCCACATCTCCGCCGATGACAAGGTTACTCTGAATATCGAGCAGGAGGTTAAGAAGGTGAGCGCAAGTACCTTTGACAACACCGCACCCGTAACCCTGACCAGAAGCACGAAGACAAGGGTCAAGCTCAAGGACGGCGCCACGATGGTTATAAGCGGCCTTATCAAGGACGACTCCACAGCCACACGCTCCGCCGTTCCCGGGCTTTCCAAGATCCCGCTTCTCGGATGGCTCTTCAAGAATAAGGGTACGGATTTCGAAAAAACAAACCTTATGGTATTTATATCATCATATATCATAGACACTGATGGTGAGGCACAGAAGCTCACCGAACAGAAAAAAGCTCAACAGCAGGAATTTAAGGACCAGACTACAGAGCAGTTAAAGAAAGATTACTGATGACAGATTACGAAAAGGCCATAGACAGCTACCTTCGTTTTCCCGACAGGAGCGATTTTGTTCCTGTGGATGAAGACGGATTAAAATTTCTTTTCGCCGATGACAACGGGCTTGTAAAAGCCCGTTTCCTCGCTTTCAGCCTCGGGCTTAACCCCTCCTTTGAGCAGGTCAGCCGTGAGCGTGTGTTTGAGATCCTCGAGCACCTCGGAGGCGAGGTCTCCGATGAATTCGAGTCCGATGAGGAGACCCTTGAGGATGACGAAACGGCGAATATCCTTTCCGCTTCCTACGATGATGCACCGATCATTAAGCTCGTTAACCAGCTTATGATTCAGGCGGTTAAGAAGGGTGCTAGTGATATCCACTTTGAAGGGATGGACAACAGCTTTGCAGTACGCCTCCGTGTGGACGGCAAGCTGAAGACTGTTAAAAAATTCCCCAAAAAGATTCAGGACCCGATCATCGCCCGTATCAAGGTTGTCTCAAACCTCGATGTGGCGGAGAGCAGGAAGCCGCAGGACGGACGTATAAACCTCAAGATAGGTAACCGAACCATCGATGTGAGGGTTTCCACCGTCCCCTCTGTTACAGGGGAGAAGGCGGTTCTTCGTATATTGGAGCGTTCGAAGAGCCTTGTAACCCTTGAAAATGTCGGCCTTGCGGATCATCTTCTGGATCTGTACAGGCGCAACCTGAATAAGCCGAACGGCATTATCCTTGTGACGGGGCCCACGGGTTCGGGTAAGACCACAACCCTTTACGCATCTCTGCTGGAGATAGCCAGCGATGATTCGAATATTATGACCATCGAGGATCCGGTGGAGTACCATATGGAGAACATTACGCAGGTTCAGGTGAATCAGGCTGTAAACGTAACCTTCGCCAGTGCGATCCGATCATTCCTGAGACAGGACCCCGATGTTATCCTCGTGGGTGAGATTCGAGACGAAGAGACCGCCGAGGCAGCTGTTCAGGCTTCGCTTACAGGTCACCTTGTCCTCTCCACCCTGCATACAAACGACGCCCCCACAGCCGTTGCCAGACTGATTGATATGGATGTGGAGCCCTTTCTCATATCCTCGTCCCTCCTCTGTACCATGGGTCAGAGGCTCGTGAGGAGGATATGCCCCGAATGCCGCAGGAAGGTTAAGTCCGATGACTATGTGCGTGACTACTTCCAGGGTGAGGGGTATGAGCTTGATGAGCATTACATCGGTGAAGGCTGTGATGCATGCTTCGGTACGGGCTATAAGGGGCGGACAGGTATATTCGAGATAATGAGCGTTAACGATGAGATAAGAAGCCTCATAAACCGCAGAGCCTCCTCCGGCGAGCTGGCCGCAACGGCTAAGAATAACGGCTACAAGAGGATGTTCGACTACGGTGCGGAGCTTGTACGCCATGGCGTTACCACCCCCATGGAGCTTATCACGGTAACCAGGATCGACTGATGCCCACCTACAGCTTCAACGGTATAGATAAAAAAGGCAAAAAGGCCAAAGGGGTTCGTGAGGGTGACACCAAGAGTGCCGTCCTTGCTAAGCTTATGGGTGAAGGGATCATCGTTTCCGATATCCAGCAGGTGAAGAGCCGCAAAGGGAGAAGCTTTTCTATCCCCTTCCTCCCCGGAGGCAGTAAAAAGAGCCTCCCAGATATATTCTTCCAGCTCTCCCTTCTTCTGGGAAGCGGAATACCCCTTGTGAGCGCTCTGCGCATACTCTCCGGTTCCATCGGGGGGCAGAAGGTTCGTAACATGCTGCTCGATGTTGCTGGGTCCGTATCTGAGGGTAACCGTTTCAGCGAGGCACTGGCCAAATTTCCCAACTTCTTTGAGGATATGTACGTCAACATGATCCGTGCATCGGAGGATGTGGGGAAGCTCTCCTCGGTGCTCATGGATATTGCGACATTCGAAGAGGAGAAGAGGCAGGTTAAGGATAAGCTCACCTCTGCTCTGATGTATCCTGTGGCCGTACTTGTACTCGGTATGGGTGTTGTGGGCTTCCTGTTGAGCTACGTAGTCCCCAAGCTTGAGAATATATTCGCCTCTGCGGGAACAGACATCCCCGCCACCACAAAGATGCTTGTGGGGATCGCAGAGATACTGCGGGAGTACGGTGTTTTCATATTTGTATTCTTACTCGCCGCCGTTGTAGCCCTGAGGTGGCTTTATGTCAATAACCCTAAGTTTCGCATGGAGACTGATAAAAGGATCCTGCGCATCGGCTTCGTACGTCAGGTTCTCATAGCCAGGTTTGCCCATATACTCTCCTTCCAGCTGAAGGAAGGGCTCCCCCTTACCCAGGCTCTTTCGAACTCTGCCGGTGTTATGTGGAACAGGGCCTTCACAGAGAAGATAGTCCGCATCGAAGATGACGTTAAGTCGGGTGAGAAGTTCTCCTCTGCCGTGTCGAAGGCTGGCGGTTTTCCCGAGCTCTTCGAGGCAGCAGCGGCCACTGGTGAGCAGTCGGGTAATATGGCGGGGCTACTTGAGCGTGTGAGCACCTTCTACGGCAAAAAGACCGAACAGTACACATCCCGCTTTGTCTCCGTTGTTGAGCCCGTATTCATAATGTTCATTGGTGTAATCATCGGTTTTATCGTGGTTTCTATTATGGAGCCACTCTTCCAGCTCAACACGCTGGTTGGTTAACTTTGCTCTTGAATAACCCCCGCACAGTGTAGTATTAATATCAACCTATGTATAAAATCTCTGCAGGGATCACCTGCAGGGGCTTAAATCGAAAAACAGGATTATATGGATAAGAAATACATAAGAAACTTCAGTATCATTGCACATATCGACCACGGTAAGTCCACCCTTGCGGACAGGCTTATCCAGAACACGGGCGGCCTTGAGGACAGGGACATGAAAGCCCAGGTGCTGGACAGCATGGACATTGAGCGGGAACGTGGGATAACCATCAAGGCCCAGACCGTCCGCCTCTACTATGAGGCCCAGGACGGGAACCGCTATCAGCTCAACCTCATCGATACCCCCGGACACGTCGATTTCACCTATGAGGTCTCCCGAAGCCTCGCCGCCTGTGAAGGTGCGCTTATAGTTGTGGACGCTGCCCAGGGCGTGGAAGCGCAGACCATCGCAAACGCATATATGGCTGTGGATCAGGAGCTGGAGCTTATCCCCGTTATTAACAAGATAGACCTCCCCTCCGCAGACCCGGACAAGGTTAAGGCGGAGATCGAGGATATTGTGGGCATCGATGCCACCGATGCGGTTCTTGCAAGCGCAAAGGATAATATCGGCACCGTTGAGATACTCGAAAGGATCGTGGCACAGGTTCCGGAACCGAGGGGAACCTATGATGCACCCTTTAAGGCGATGGTATTCGATTCCTGGTACGACACTTATCAGGGGGTTGTGGTTCTTATCCGTGTTATAGACGGGCGCATTAAGCCAAAAGAGAAGATCAAGATGATGTCCACAGGGAAGGAGTACACCATCGATAAGGTGGGTGTGTTCACCCCTAAACCATTTATGGTGGAGGAGATATCCGTTGGAGAGGTCGGTTTCATCACCGCAGCCATCAAGGATATCAACGATGTGGATGTTGGTGACACCATCACCCACTCCACAGTGCCCGCCAAGGAGGCCTTCCCCGGTTTTAAGAGGGTTAAGCCCGTTGTATTCTGCGGTATGTATCCTGTGGATTCCAAAGACTATGAGGATCTTAGAGACGCCCTCGATAAGTTGATGCTTAACGACAGCTCCATCAGCTACGAGGCGGAAAGCTCCGCCGCACTCGGTTTCGGCTTCCGCTGCGGCTTCCTCGGTCTGCTCCACATGGAGATCATACAAGAGAGGCTCGAAAGAGAGTTCGGTCTTAATCTGGTTACAACCGCACCCACGGTTATATATAAGGTTACAAAGAAGGATGGGGAGCAGATAGAGGTGGACAATCCATCGGACCTCCCCGATGTTTCTGAGATAGATTTTATTGAGGAGCCCGTAATCAATTCCACAATAATCCTTCCCGAGGAGTTTGTGGGGGGTGTTATGCAGCTCCTCGTCGCTAAGCGGGGTATCCAGAACAACATGCGCTATCTGAACATGGGGCGTGTGATTCTGGAGTATGAGATACCCCTCTCCGAAGTTGTTATGGACTTCTACGACAAGCTTAAGTCGATCTCAAGGGGATACGCCTCCTTCGATTACGACTTTTCAGGCTACAGAACATCCGACCTTGTGAAGCTTGACATACTTCTTAACGGCGAATCCGTGGATGCTCTCAGCATCATCGTCCATAAGGACCACGCCTTCTACAAGGGGCGTGACCTCACTGAGAAGCTCAAGGAGTTTATCCACAGGCAGATGTTTGATATCGCCATTCAGGCCGCAGTGGGGAACAAGATCCTCGCCCGTTCCACTGTAAAGGCATACAGGAAGAACGTTACCGCCAAATGCTACGGCGGTGATATATCAAGAAAGCGAAAGCTCCTTGAGAAGCAGAAGGCGGGTAAGAAGCGGATGAAGCAGGTGGGCAACGTGGAGATTCCGCAGGAGGCCTTCCTCGCTGTCCTTAAGATCGGTGAAGATTAAATACGGAGATGAAGATGCCGTCTGACGAAGCAAAGAAGAATAATCCCGAAGGGGATTCCCAGGAGAAAAAGCCCGGGAAGGAAAAGAAGAAAGAGGGCTTTTTCGACTCCCTCGTTGTGGCGGTTGTCATTGCCCTTATTATAAAAGCTTTCATAGTACAAACCTATACGATACCATCCGGCTCCATGCTGGATACCCTCCTCATAGGCGATTATATCCTTGTTAACCGCCTCGCATATAAGTTCAGCGAGCCGGATAACGGCGATGTGATCGTTTTCGAGTACCCCCTTGAGCCCGAAAAAAGCTTTATCAAGAGGATAATAGCCAAACCCGGCGACAGGATTAAGATTGTCGATAAGCAGGTTTTCCTTAACGGTGAAGCGCTTCAGGAGGATTACAAGCAGATCAAGGATAAGAACGTTTATCCGGATGTTATGTCCAACAGGGATAATATCGACCCCTTCACGGTGCCGGATAATAAGTATTTTGTTATGGGTGATAACCGTGATGCCAGCTATGATGGCCGTTTCTGGGGCTTTATCGATAAGGACAGCATCAAAGGGAAGGCGTTTTTAATCTACTGGTCGCTGAAAACACCGGAGTACGGTTCAGCCTGGTCAAAGATGCCTCTGCGTTTCTTCCGGTTCCTCAATCCTGAGTACGACAGGTTTGACAGGATCCTGAAACTGATTCATTGAATTTGACCCGCTTTCGTGTAATAATTATGATCAGATCCTTGTATGTTACTGAAGTATGCGGATAATCGGAGGACAAAATGCGCCTGTTCATTAAGCTTGCTGTATTTGCTATAGTTGCTTATCTGATCTTTATCACGGCAAGGCCATGGGTTAAATACTACATATTTAAGAATGCTTTTGTTAAGGCTATCGGTGGTTCTGTGATGACGACTATACCCAGGAACATCGACAGCGCCGCTAAGGATATGAATATCGGCATCACTTACGAGGACGATGTTGAAGTGACAGAGTATGTTAACAAACTCAACTACAGGCTCGAATACAGCGAGAGTGTTATGTACCCCTTCGGTCAGGAGGTTGAGTTTGACTATACCATTTCCGTTGACAGGAACATAAAGGATGAAAAGGAAGACTAAATGGATTTGAAGTACAAAAGGATTCTTCTTAAACTCAGCGGGGAAGCCCTTATGGGGGACCATGAGTTCGGCGTTGATTTCGATACGCTCAACTTCATTGCGTCAGAGGTCAAAGAGGTCCATGACCTCGGCGTAAATATCGGCATTGTGGTTGGTGGCGGAAACATCTTCCGTGGTGTTTCCTCAGCTGCTGGCAATATAGACCGTGTAACAGCGGACTATATGGGTATGCTCGCAACCGTTATGAACGCCCTTGCCCTGCAGGATGCTCTGGAGAAGATCGGGTGCGAAACGAGGGTGCAGTCCTCCATAGAGATGCGCCAGATAGCAGAGCCCTTCATACGCCGCAGAGCGATGCGCCATTTCGAGAAAGGGAGGGTGGTTATATTCGCCGCCGGAACGGGGAACCCCTATTTCACGACGGATTCCGCCGCAACGCTGCGTTCATCGGAGATGAATATGGACGTTGTCCTTAAAGGAACCAAGGTGGACGGCGTTTACGACAGCGATCCCGTTAACAACCCCGATGCAGTAAAATATGAAACAATCGATTACCTCAGCGTTCTAAACGAGAGGCTGAAGGTTATGGATTCCACAGCCATAAGCATGTGCATGGACAACAAAATGCCCATTATTGTCTTTGACCTTTACGGCAAAGGCAACATGAAGAAGATAGTCACCGGTGACAAATTAGGAACAATTGTGGAGGGTTGAAAATGCCGGATTCAATAATTAAAGATGCAAAAGAGAAGATGGAGAAAACCGTTGATCACCTGAGGGAGGAGTATAAGGCTGTTAGAACTGGCCGTGCTTCCATCTCCATGTTTGATAATATTAAAGTGGACTACTACGGAGCGCCCACGCCCCTCGCTGGTGTGGCAACGCTTAGTGCGCCTGAGCCCCGTCTCATCGTTATACAGCCCTGGGATCCCACAATGATCCCCGTTATCGAAAAGGCTATTAACCAGAGTAATCTCGGGCTCAACCCCCAGAACGATGGAAAGCTCATCCGTCTCCCCATCCCCCAGCTCACAGAGGAGCGGAGGAAGGAAATCGTGAAGGTTGTCAAAAAACTTGCGGAGGAGGCTAAGGTCGCCGTCAGGAATATCCGCAGGGATGCAAACGATCAGCTCAAGAAGCTCGAGAAGGACAAGGAGATCTCTGAGGACGACTTCAAAGCCTATCAGGCAGATGTTCAGGAGCTCACAGATGAGAACATTAAACGACTGGATGAGGTTCTCGATGCAAAAGAAAAGGATGTAATGGAGATATAATGCCTGAGAGTCTCCCCCGTCACCTTGCCGTCATAATGGACGGCAACGGGAGATGGGCCAAGAAAAGGGGAATGCCCAGGGTTATGGGACACCGCAAAGGGGTAGAGGTTGTGAAAGATATAGCCCTCTACTCCGCCGAGGTGGGTATTTCCTATCTGTCCCTCTTCGCATTCAGCATGGAAAACTGGAAACGCCCCGGTGATGAGGTGGGCTTCCTTATGCGTCTGCTCGATGATTACATCGAGAGGGAACTTGAAACAATACTCAGCAATAACATACGTTTGACCGCTTCCGGCCGTATGGCTCTTCTCCCCGAAGGAACAAGGAAGAAGCTGGAGGCCGCCATTGAACGTTCATCTTCCAATGGTGGCATGGTGCTTAACCTTGCCCTCAGCTATGGTGGACGCTCGGAGATAATCGACGTGGCCAGACGCATGGCAGAGGAAGCAAAGAACGGAACGCTACAGCCGGAAGATATAGATGAAGAGTTCTTTAAGAGCTATCTTTACAACCCAGAGATTCCCGATGTGGATCTCCTTATCCGGACCAGCGGCGAGATGCGCATAAGTAACTTTCAGCTGTGGCGCATTGCATACAGCGAACTGTACTTCACCGACAAATACTGGCCCGACTTTTCCAGAGCCGATCTGGATGAGGCGGTGCAGAGCTTTGCCGGAAGGGAGCGCAGGTTCGGCAAAACGACGGATCAGATCGATTCGCCGAAGTCTGATTAAACCGCCGGAGGCTGTGTGAGCGATAAGAGCAAAAGGATTGTAACCGCCGTACTCGTTATTCCTCCGGTGATCTATGCTATCATCCACTTCGGCGAGCTTTTCTTCCTTGCCGTTATGACCGTATTCATAGCCGCCGGTGCATGGGAGTTTTACAGGATGGCCTCCGCAGCACAGCATGAACCGCTCGCCATACCTGTTCTGGCTTCAGCTGTTATTATACCGGCGGGCTTCTACATCGGCACAGGGGACAGCATAGGCTTTGCCATCTTCCTTTCCGTGATGCTTGTATTCCTTTCGAAACTTTTTGGGAAAAAACCGCTGGAGGACACCTACCGTACGGTGGGGGTAACCCTCCTCATTATCATATACTACCCTTTCCTTGCCTCCTTTCTGGTTCTGCTCAGGATGGAGAACTACCACTGGCTATTCTATCTCTTTGCCGTAACGTGGATGAACGATACCTTCGCATTCTATGTGGGAAGCCGTTTCGGCAAGCGCAGGCTCTATGAAAAGATAAGCCCCAAGAAGAGCGTGGAGGGTCTTATCGGAGGTTTTGCAGGCGGGATTACCGGTGCTGCTCTTTATTCATACTTCTTTATGGGTATAGGTGTATTCAATATTGTCGTGACAGGTATAATCCTCGTTGCCGCCGGTGTTATTGGCGATCTGGCCGAATCGATGTTCAAGCGTCGTTCGGGCATTAAGGACAGCGGTACCCTGTTTCCGGGGCATGGTGGTATCCTTGACAGAACCGATTCCCTTATCTTTGCTGCCCCCGTCCTCTACTATTACATCAGGCTGGCGGTATGACGAAGAAGCGTATCGGTATTGTCGGCTCCACAGGTTCCATAGGCCGGCAGGCCCTTGATGTCATCCGTTTAAACAGGGAACTCTTCGATATATCATTCCTTTGTGCAAACTCAAGTGAGGAGCTTCTCAAAGAACAGGCGGCGGAGTTCGGTGTGGATGCCGTATGCCTGGCCGCCGGTGGCGCCCAGTCACTTGTTAAGCTAATTCGTGAGCAGGAGCTGGATCTTGTCCTCGTTGCAGCCGTTGGTGCGGCGGGAATCGTCCCCGCATGGGAGACGGTGAACCGGGGAATTGACCTTGCCCTTGCAAATAAGGAATCGATCGTTGCCGCCGGACGAATTATTCTGGATAGAGCGAAAGAAACCGGAGCATCGGTTATCCCCGTGGACAGCGAACATTCCGCCATACACCAATGTCTCATGGGTCAGAGGATCGAGGATGTGCAGAAGGTTATCCTCACAGCCAGCGGCGGAGCCTTCCGCAATACTCCCAACGATGCGCTGGGGCATGTGGGTGTTTCCGAGGCGCTGAACCATCCGAACTGGAGCATGGGGAGCAAGATAACCGTTGATTCGGCGACTATGATGAACAAGGGGCTTGAGCTCATCGAGGCGAGGTTCCTTTTCGATATAGACCCTTCGATTCTTGATGTGGTTATTCACCCCCAGAGCATAATACATTCCGCAGTGCAGTTCATAGACGGGAGTACGCTGGCCCAGCTCGGCTGGCCCGATATGAGAACACCCATCTCCTTTGCCATGGGGCTCCCCTCAAGGCTTGAGTGCGGCGTTAAGCCTCTGGATCTGTTTGAGGTGGGCAGGCTTGATTTCAGGAAGCCTGACTATGATAAATACAGGTGCCTCGCCCTTGCGCTGGAAGTGCTGAAAAAGGACAACAACGGTCCTATGATAGTCATGAACGCGGCGAACGAGATTGCCGTTGAACAATTTCTCCTCGGAAATGTCTCATACCTTGGGATAGCCGAAGTAATTGAGGAGACGCTTTCCATATTCGATACGGGCGATTTCAGCACCCTTGAAGAGGTTTTCGAAACCGATAAAAAGGCGAGGGAAACCGCCAGATATTCAGTTAAAAGGATGAACGGATGATTTCCGCAATTATACTATTAGGTCTGCTAATTTTCTTTCACGAACTCGGTCACTTCCTTGTGGCTAAGTATTTCGGTGTTTATGTGGAGCGATTCTCCATAGGTTTCGGTCCCAGGCTGCTTAAATGGCAGTGGGGTGAGACGGAGTATGCCCTATCGGCGATACCCCTTGGCGGGTATGTCAAGATGTACGGCGAAAGCCCCGATTTCGAAGAGGAGGAGGAAGCTTCTCCGGAGATGAAAGAGAGGGCGTTTAACAATAAGCCCCTCCATGCACGCTCCCTGATCATCTTTGCAGGGCCCTTGGCAAACTTTCTTCTGGCCGCCCTTGTGTACTCTGTTATCTTCATGGTTGGTGTGCCGAGGCATATAGCCAGCTTGGGTGAGATTGTTTCGGACATGCCTGCGGCTCAGTCTGGACTGCAGGAGGGTGACAGGGTTGTTGCCATAGACGGAAGGGATATTAAGTTCTGGGATGAGATGGCCGCCTATGTAAGCGAACGCCCGGGGGATGAGATAGATTTTACTGTACTCCGTGACGGCGAAGAGCTCACCTTCTCCATTGCACCCAAGCAGGTTGAGGAGAAGAACGTCTTCGGCGAGACAATAAACATCGGCGTTATTGGCGTAAGAGCCTCCGGAGAAACAGAATCGATCACCTTCGGTCCCTTGGAATCACTGCAGAAGGGCTTCGTTAAAACCTATGAAGTAACGGGTCTCATCATAAAGAGTGTCGTTAAGATATTCCAGCGTGCGGTTCCGGCGGATTCGGTGGGTGGACCCATATTCATCCTGCAGACGGCAAACGATGCGGCGGATACGAGTATTACAGCATTTCTCGCCTTCATGGCGGCGATAAGCATAAACCTCGGCATACTGAACCTGCTACCCATACCAATACTGGACGGCGGTCACCTTCTCTTTAACCTTATTGAGGGGATTATGAGAAAACCGGTAAGTATGAGGATAAGGGAGATGGCGAACACGGTAGGGCTTCTGCTCATCCTTTCACTTATGTTTTTCGCATTCTATAATGATATTGCGAGGATTATCAGGGGCTGACAGTATTCCTGATTTCGCTGATGAGCCCCTGCAGGTCGAGGGGCTTAGGGCAGACCTTTATCCTGTCCTGCAGATGCTCGCATTCGCTCCTGTAGGCTGTGGTGATTATGATGGGGAAGTCCTCATTATGGGCACGCACAGCTTCGATTAATCGGAAGCCGTCCATAACAGGCATCGAAAGGTCGGTGACGAGCAGGTCGAATTGTTCGGTGTTATATCTTTCAAGGGCCGCTTTTCCATTCTCCACATCTGTAACAGTGAACTGAGCTCCAAGTTTTCTGCTGATCAGCTTCCTTGTGAGCTCTTCATCCTCCGCATAGAGGATTCGGATATTCTTGTCAGACTCAGACATATAACCTCCCAAATTGGCTGCAACTCAAGCTTAACGTTTATTGATAAGGTTTGCTACATCAATATGCCCCGGTCAGCCGGAACGATATAAAATACTCCTAATGATCTATTTTTCTGCACAAAACCTTTCTGGCGCTAAAAAGCTTAAGATCTTGATTCTGAATGGATCTTTTTTACTTAAACCACTCCTGGGATCATGTTTTTCAAAAAAATATGGATCTTTTCTATTTAGAAAAAATGAAAGTGTACGATTGTTAATGTGCGCAAGGAAGCGCGTGCCTCTATTGAAAGAATCAAGGAGGATGACATGGCACTTAGGATTTATCAGAACACGATGTCGCTGAACACCCAGCGGTATCTGGGCAATACTCAGAATCAGCTGAGTAAATCCCTGGAAAAACTTTCATCAGGTCTCCGTATCAATCATGCCGCAGATGATGCCTCAGGCCTTGCGATTTCCGAAAAACTGAGAGGACAGATCACCGGTCTCAAGCGTGCATCTATGAACGCACAGGACGGTATCTCCATGCTCCAGACGGCGGAAGGCGCTCTCGGCGAGGTTAGCTCCATGCTCCAGAGAATGAGGGAGCTTGCAGTGCAGGCCTCAAACGGAACCTACACCTCAAACGACAGGATCGAGATTCAGAAAGAGGTTGATCAGCTCAAGAATGAGATCAACAGAATCTCCTCCGCAACCGAGTTCAACACAAAGAAACTTCTTAATGGTGACGGAACAGCACTCTGGTCCGCCAGCAACAACAAGATCAAAGCGATCGTTCGTGATGATGTTGCTGAGGGGAACTACAAGATATCGCTGAACACCACCCCCGGTACCAACCAGAAGTTCAAAACCGACATCATGACACTCAGTGAAGATGTCATCGGATCGGAGATCGTGACAGGCGGCGGATCCAGCGGAAACAACACAAACGTTGCTTTCGTGAACAACCCCGAGTCACTCCCCTCCACAGGAACTGCCTACTTCAGCGTAAAGGTAAGCGGTAATGTAACCGGCGATGTATCTGGTATGAGCACCCTTGCTTACTACGAGCAGCCCGGTTCATCCTTCCTCGTGAACGCCACAAACGTATCCGCTTCCGGCGGTGCGAGCGGCTATCTTGAGGTTGAATTTGCCGAGAACTTCTCCGCAAGCAGCTCCAAGAACGGAAGCGTAAACGTACGCTTCGTAGACGCAAAAACCGGCTCCATAAGCGACTGGGTAACTGTTAGTGCGGCGGCGAATGCGGGTAACTCCACGTTCCTTGTCGATACCACCACAGCAGGGCTTACAAACACAGCCGGAAACTCCATCGCCATCGACTTCACCGTAACCCTTTCCTCAAACGGTGCGGTTCAGGCGGGCGACAAGGTTCTCTTCTCCCTTACAGGCGGCGTCGCAACGGGCAACTTCTCCTCCTCCGGAGGCGGTAGTGTGCAGATAACCGGCGGGCCCGAAGGGCAGGATGGCCCCACAATCTACTTCACAGGCGCAAGCTCCCTTACCACTGCGGATAACGGCGACACAGTTGTGGACTACAACGAAGTCAAGCTCTACTACGCCCAGCTCAACGACAGCACAGGTAACCTTGACATCGGTAATATGACCCTCAACTTCAAGGAGCAGAGTAACGACTCCAGCCCCGCAGCAGGAAGAACATCTTCAGATGCCTTTGACCTCGAAATCAGAGGGTCCGGAGATGCCGCAACATCCACAACAAAGATGAAGGATATCGCCAGATTCGTGGATGCGGATGGAAACAACGTCTTCGACAACAAGCAGGAGCTTACCATTTGGGGTAACGGAAAGAGCGCTACGATCTTCCTTGAGGGTGATGACACCATCGCCGATGTTGAGAAGAAGATCGAAGAGGCTATAGTGGATGGCCTTGATATGGGCTCAGAGAGCAGTAACGTAAACAGCCACCTTGTGGACTACGTTTCTGTTCCCGATTCCGATGGCGAAAGAAGCGTTAAGGGTACCTTTATAATCCAGACTGCTCTCACAGGCGAGCAGGGAGAACTTGCATTCAGCGGTGATCAGAGGCTCATCGACGGATTCTCCCTTGCTGAGATTCAGGAACCCACAAACAATACTACCCACGTAACTGTTAAAGATGCCCACACAGGCGAACTCATCGGTACTGATGAAACAGGAAACGACAGAGTTTACGGCATTGTGGACGGTATCGAGATTATCATCGATTCCAGAGCAGGCGTAAACGAGTCCTGGGATACTATCAATCAGGAGATATCATTCTCCGAGAATACGGATGAATCCTCCAAGGAGCTTTTCCTCCACGTTGTGGACAACTCCACGGATCTCCAGATAGGGCCCAACGAAGGACAGCAGCTCTCCGTTTCCATACCTCAGCTCGATGTTGAAGGTCTGGGTATAGAGAATACAACCCTGGTATCGCAGGATCTCGCTCAAAGAGCGATCCCCGATATTGATGCAGCCCTTGATAAGGTTGTTACCATCAGAGCAACTATCGGTTCTCAGATTAACAGGCTCGAGTACACCATCAACAACCTCGAAACTGCCAGAGAGAACATGACAGCTAGTGAGTCAAGGATCCGTGATCTTGATGTTGCTTCTGAGATGGCAACCTTTACCAGGTATCAGATTCTTAATCAGTCCGGCATAGCGATGCTTAGCCAGGCGAATCAGATACCGCAGATGGCTCTCCAGCTCATTCAGGGCTAACGGGTCATTCGGACAGGGACGTTACAGAATGATACAGGGAGGTAAACAATGGCTGCAATGAGTGTACGTAATAATAAACCGGAAAATTCCCAGCTTGATCAGCTTCAGGAGATTCTGCGGGAAATGTTTCAAAGCAATTTCTACGGCTCCGTAGAGGTTAAATTTGAAAACGGCAAGGTTACTATAGTCAGAAAGACTCAGTCACTTAAAATCTAAATACCATTCAAAGGGGGCCTTTAAAGGCCCCCTTCTTTTTTCCTCCAAAATCCTTTAATAAGAGTTCAATAGAGTGTAAAATACGAAGTATGCATATCAGAAGGGAGGCGTTATCTTATGTCCGGCAGAGAGAAGATACCCTACGGCAGGCAGTGGATAGATAAGGACGATATTGATTCGGTTATTCAATCTCTGAAGGGGGATATGATAACAGGAGGCCCCTTTGTGGAGCTTTTCGAGAAGGAGCTGGCGTCAAGGTTCGATGCGGACTACGCCGTGGTCTTCAATAGCGGAACCTCCGCACTGCACGCCGCATACCACGCCGCATGGCTCGATGCGGGACACACTTTCATCACAAGCGCAATGACCTTCGCCGCCACAGTCAATGCCGGCCTGTATCTAGGCGCATCCCCCCGATTTGCAGATATAGAGCCGGATACGGGGAATATTAACCCAGATAATATCGAAGCACTCATAGATGAGACCACAACCCTGATCGTTCCCGTGCACTATGCTGGCCAGCCTGCTGATATGGAGCGTATCGCCGGGATAGCCTCCGATAAGGGGCTTAAGGTTATCGAGGATGCATCCCACGCCCCGGGTGCTGTATACAAGGATACAAAGACAGGCTCCTGTGCCTATTCGGATATGACAGTTTTCAGCTTCCATCCGGTAAAGCATTTCACCACAGGGGAGGGGGGAGCTGTGCTCACCAACGATACGGACACCGCCGAACGCCTCTGCCGATTCCGCAATCATGGCATTACCAGAACGGATTTCGAGAAGGAGTCCCATGGCGGCTGGTATATGGAGATGCAGGAGCTCGGGTTCAACTACCGCATGTGCGATATACAGGCAGCTCTCGGCGTAAGCCAGCTTAAGAAGCTCGACATGTTCATCGAGAAACGCCGGGATATCTCCATAAAGTACGACGAAGCGTTCATGGAGAACCAGCTTATCGAAACCCCGCCGTACAGACCTCGAACCATGCACAGCTACCATCTTTACCCCGTCAGGGTGAGTGTCGACAGGAAGGAGTTCTACGAAAGGCTCCATGCGGAGGGTATCCTCGCCCAGGTGCACTATGTTCCTGTTTACCAGCATCCCTTTTACAGGGAGAACGGCTTTGAGGATTTCAGCCTTCCGGAGACCGAGGAGTTCTACAAGAAGGTGATAAGCCTGCCGATGTTTCCTCTGATGAGCGAGAAGGAGACGGATAGAGTTATAGATGTTGTAAACAAAACACTGGAGGAGCTTGGATGAGAACCGGAATTGTCATACAGGCGAGAACGGGTTCCTCAAGGCTCCCTGCCAAGATCCTGAAACCGCTCCCCTACGGCGGCGACACCACCGTACTCGGGCAGGTTGTTAAAAGATGCAGAGCATCCTCTGCGAACGATGTTGTCGTTGCAACTACAACAAACAGTGTGGACGATGCGGTTATACCTGTTGCAGAGAGATCCGGTGCGGAGCTTTTCAGGGGGAGCGAGGATGATGTTCTTGCCAGATACTACGGAGCGGCCGCCGCTTCCAGCCTTGATATAATCGTCCGCATCACGGCGGACTGCCCATGCATCGACCCCGTTGTTATCGATATGATGCTGGAGGAGTTCAGAAGAAGCGGGCGTGACTATATGTCAAATACCGCCGAGAGGACCTTCCCCCACGGCATGGATACGGAGATTTTCACCTTCGAAGCTCTGGATAGGGCTTACAAAGAGACCGAAAGGGATGACTACCGTGAGCATGTCACCCCTTATATATATAAGAGCGGAGCGTTCACAACCGCCTCCTACCGTTGTCCGGACCACAGCCTTATCGCACCGGACATCCGCATAACTCTGGATACTCCCGAGGATTACAACCTCATATGCACCGTGTACGACTATCTGGGTGAGGATTTCGGGCTTAAGGATATCGTGGAGCTATTCAATGATAAGCCGTGGTTGAGGGATATAAACGCCTCCGTTATGCAGAAGCGTGTTTTTTCCGATGAAAAAGAGGAGCTGGAGGAAGCGGTCAAGCTCCTTGAGAGGCAGGATATGAAGTACTCGGCATCCTTACTCAAACGTGAGCTTGGATGAGGATCGGTATCTTCACCGCTGCGGGTGGTAAAACAGGTTTCGGTCACCTCGGCAGATGTCTGGCTCTCAGGGATGCCCTGCGTGAGCGTGGTGAGGATCCTGTGGTTTATGTGGACGGAACATACGGTGCGGGATGCGGCATAAAAGCGGAGCAGTGGCAGGAGGATACGCCTCCGTCCGGCTTTGATATATGTGTAATAGACTCCTATGAACCGGATGCCTTATACCTTAAGGGTCTTGATAACGGTCTGGATGTTTTTTTGGATGACTATATGCGTTTGGAGTACCCTCCGGGCGTTGTTATAAACGGTGCACTTTATGCCGAAGAGCTCCCCTATAACCGGGATGATACCCTCCTCGGCGTTGAATACGCTCTGCTCAGGAAACCCTTCTGGGATCTCACCCCCATGGAGGGGGAGCAGGGGATCTTTGTGAGTGCTGGGGGGAGTACGCCGGGGAATGTGTTGGAAAAGATCTGCCGGGTGCTCCTTGAGCAGACGGATGAGACGCTGAACGTCCTTTCGGTGAAGCCTCCGGTGAGCTCGGTGAGGGTGAATACCTTCTTTGATCTGGACGCAGAGGAGATGCTTAAGCTTATGCAGATCTCATCCTGCGCCTTCTCCGCCGCCGGCCAGACAACATATGAGCTGGCCAGAGCGGGGCTTACGGGATGCATCTTCTCCGTTGCGGAGAATCAGGAGAACAACCTTAGGGCATGGGAGCGCAGCGGGGTTTTCAAAAGTGCCGGAAGGGCTTATGATGAAGGATTCGAAGGGCTTCTAAGGAAGCATGCGGCGGTCCTGGGCAGGGGTGTGAATACCTCCGCAAGGGAGCTGGTCGATGGCCAGGGTGCCAGAAGGGCCGCTGAATTTATTCTGGAGAGAGTGCGATGAATATACTGCTGCTGACAGACAGCACACAGGCAAACCCTCTTGCCGAATGGCTTGAGGAGCGGGAACGAAAGGTTACCGTCCACACAGGGGGTATAACCCTTGCCGAGGCTTTGGAATCTGACCCCGGATTTATAATATCCGTATTCTATGAGCATTCCATCCCCGGTAATCTTCTGGATGAATTCAGGAACAGGATAATAAACCTCCAGCCCTCCTACCTCCCGTGGAACAGGGGTTACGATCCCATGCTGTGGAGCTGTATAGAGGGTACGCCAAAGGGTGTGAGCATGCACAGGGTAGTGGACAGTGAATTGCGCAACGGCGATATACTTGTGCAGGAACGCATTGAGCCCGATGAGGATAGGGAGACCCTCGCCACTCTCAAGGAGATGCTGGTTGAACGTCTGCTGGATATGTTCCATTTCAACTGGAGCTACATACGTGAACGGAGGCTGAAGGCTATCCCCAGAGAGGATGAGGGGAGCTACCATGCGCCTGACGAACTGGTAGAGTTAAAGAAAAGGGTAAAAGAGACGGGTGAGGATATAACCATAACAGAGCTGAGGAAGCTATGGAAAGAGATAAGCGGGAAGTAAGAATAGGCGGAAGGATTCTGGACGATGAATCCCCCGCACTGATCATTGCGGAGCTCTCCTGCAACCACGGCGGGGATTACACTGTGGCGGAATCCACCATCCGTGCCATGGCTGAGGCGGGGGCGGATGCCGTTAAGCTTCAAACCTATACCCCGGATACTATCACCATAGACTGCGACAATGACCTTTTCACCATAAACCATGGAACCCTTTGGGACTCAAGAACTTTATACGACCTGTACAAAGAGGCCTACACACCTTGGGAGTGGCAGCCGAAACTGAAAAAACTGGCCGGTGAACTGGGTATGCTCTGTTTCTCGAGCCCGTTTGATTTCACAGCGGTGGACTTTTTAGAGGGTATGGATGTACCCGCATACAAGATAGCCAGCTTCGAGATAAATGATATACCGCTCATAGAGTACACAGCCTCCAAGGGTAAGCCTGTAATAATCTCCACCGGCATTGCAGAGCTTGAGGATATCGAGCTAGCGGTGGAGACGGTGCGCAGTACGGGTAATGACCAGATAATCCTACTCAAATGCACCAGCGCATACCCCGCACCAGTGGAGGATGCGAAGTTGAGCACCATGGCGGATATGCGTAAGCGTTTCGGAGTGCTTACCGGTGTCTCTGATCATACAGAGGGGCACACGGTCCCCGTTGCTGCCGCTGCACTCGGGGCAAAGGTTATCGAGAAGCATTTCATAATAGATCGAAGCATGGGCGGACCCGATGCCCCTTTCTCCATGGAGCCTGCGAAGTTTGCGGAGATGGTGCGTCAGGTACGAATGGCGGAGGCGAGCATTGGTAAGCCCGACTATCAGCTCACCGAAAAGGCCAAAGGTAGCAGAGCCTTCTCCCGATCACTCTTCATCGTTGAAGACGTTAAGAAGGGTGAGCTTATCACAGAGAAGAACCTGCGCTCCATACGGCCGGCTGGTGGTCTGCATACAAAGCATTACAGGGAGCTGCTTGGGAAAACAGCGGCTCAGGATATAGACAGAGGAACTCCTGCTTCCTTTGAACTCTTTGAAGATGAAGGGGAATGATATGATAGAAAGAAGGGATTTAGGTTTCTGCGAGCTGATTAATTTTGTTGTGTTGAAGAAGGAAGAATCCGAGCTGGTTCGAAGATGGAGAAACGATCCTGAGATACGCCACTGGATGTATACGGATCATGAGATAGGTGAGGATGAGCATTACTGCTTCGTGGGGAGCCTTGAGGGACAGTCCTGCGAACAGCACTTCCTCGTTAAGAGGCATGATGAGCCCATTGGTGTCGTAAATATCGGGTGTATTAGTGAAAAGCACAGAAGCGCAAAGCTCGGTATATACTCCGCCCCCGATGCCAGAGGTGCAGGGGAGACACTGATAAATGCGCTCTTCTTCCTTGCGTTCAAGGAGTTTGGTTTGCATACCCTTAAGCTTGAGGTCATAGAGGGGAACGATAAGGCTGTGGAGTTCTATGAGAAGCACGGTTTCAGGCATGAGGGTAAACTTCGAGAATATATACATAAAAACGGCGAATGGCTCGATGTCCTCCTTATGGGGATAACAGAGCAGGAGGCCGAAGGGCGGGGTTAGAGCCTCTGCACGGCATGGAATATGCTAAAACTTAAACGGGAAAGTTTTTCACCCTTCGGGGCATTGTCTTTATAATACATTGCTCCACATGAAGTTTTTGCATAAAAGAGCAGAGGTGACACAGCGATGTTCAGCGATAAAACCATTCTGGTAACTGGGGGCACAGGCTCCTTCGGCAAAGTTTTCACCCGTTATATCCTTGAAAACTGCAATCCTAAGAAGGTAATTATTTACTCCCGTGATGAGTACAAGCAGTATGTGATGCAGGAGGAGTTCAGCTCCTTCAGCGGGCGTATGCGATTCTTCATCGGGGATGTGCGTGACAGGGAGCGGATGTACAGGGCGCTGGACGGCGTTGATGTGGTGGTTCACGCCGCTGCGTTGAAGCAGGTTCCCGCCGCTGAATATAACCCCCTCGAAGCGATAAAGACCAACATCTACGGAGCGCAGAACATCATAGATGCCGCCATAGACCGCAATGTGGACAAGGTTATCGCACTCTCCACAGATAAGGCGGTTCATCCTGTTAACCTCTATGGTGCCACCAAGCTTGTTTCCGATAAGCTGTTCACCTCCGCAAACGCCTATTCCGGCTCAAAGAGGACCACATTCAGTGTTGTGCGCTACGGCAATGTGGCCGGAAGCAGGGGTTCTGTGATCCCATTCTTCCGCAGGCTAGTGGATAGCGGCGCAAGGGAGCTCCCCATCACCGATTTCCGTATGACACGCTTCTGGATCACCCTTGAGCAGGGGGTTCAGATGGTTATCCGTGCTATAAACGAATCGAAGGGGGGGGAGATATACGTTGCCAAGATACCCTCCTTCCGTGTCACCGACCTCGCAGAGGCGATGCTTCCGGAGGCAGAGCAGAAGGAGATTGGAATAAGGGAGGGGGAGAAGCTCCATGAGGAGATGATAACCATGGAGGATTCCCGCACAACCTATGAGTACGACAACTATTTTATCATATATCCCAACTTCAACTGGTGGGACAACGCCAAACACTTCACCCCGGGCGGAGCGCTGGTTGACCCCGAATTCCACTATAAATCAGACACCAATGAGCACTTCCTCACCATAGAGGAGCTTCGAAGCTGGTCCGGTAGGGTATAGGGGGTTGTTTTGGGCTATATACTTGTAAGAAATGAAAGAATCGAATTCGATAACGAAACCCCGCAGGACCTTCATATACCCGAGTTCAACATAATAGTGAAGAACTGCATCCTCGGTGAGGGTGTAAACCTGTGGGCGAACGTGAATATTTACGGGTGCAGGATCGGTGCGGAGTGTAAGATAGGCAACTTTGTGGAGATCCGCCCCGGCGTTACCCTCGGAGAGCGGTGCAAGCTCGAGCCCTTTGTTTTCATACCCGAAGGGGTCAGCCTCGGCAAGGGGGTTTTCATAGGCCCCAACGTAACCTTCACAAACGATCTGTACCCCCGTTCATGCACCAACAGCGGGGAGCTGATACAGGAATATGAAATAACCGAAACCGTTGTAAAGGACTATGCAAGCATCGGCGCAGGGAGTGTTGTTCTCTGCGGTGTAACCATCGGCGAGAGAGCGATGGCTGGAGCCGGAAGCCTTGTTGCAAAGGATATGGCGGATGATGAGCTTGTGTATGGCCAGAGGGCGGTTTCAAGGGGAGCAGTGAAATGAAAACGGCATTGATAGGATACGGCTACTGGGGGCGCAACGTTGCCAGAACGCTCGACTCTGTGGGTTCATCCCCCGAGTATATCATCGACACAACGCCTGAAAGGGCAAAGGCTGGACAGGAGGATTACGGAACCGATCCGGATAAGACGCTGGACGATGTTCTTAAATCCGACTGCGAGGCGGTTTTCATAGCCACTCCCCCCCAGACACACCACAGGATTGCCATGGAGTGCCTTGAGCACGGCAAACATATCTTCGTGGAAAAACCCTTCACCACAGATATACGCCACGCCTACGAGATAATCGTTAAGGCGCAGGACAGAGGACTGATCTCATTTGTGGATCATGTATTCCTCTATTCCGACCCCGTCAAGAAGCTTAAGAACCTCCTCGATGAGGGTAAGTTCGGGGATGTGGTATACGTGAACAGCAGGCGGATCAACCTCGGGTTATTTCAGCACAGTGTTGACGTTGTATGGGATCTTGCGGTGCATGATCTCTCGATCATCGACTACCTCTTCGGCCTCGATATCCGTAACGTAACAGTGACAAGGCGCAAATACAGGGATTTCCCCAACGATGCCCTTGCAAATATAAACTTCGACATTCAGGACGGCCCCATCATTAACATAGCCGTATCCTGGCTCAGCCCAGTAAAGGTGCGAGAGATGATCATCGGCGGCGAGGACATGATGGCGGTCTATGATGATACAGCCCCCGACAAGCTCAAGGTATACGACCGTGGTGTTATCATGGAGGAGGATCTGGACGCAAACGCCCTGCATAAGCACCTTGTTCAGTACCGCTACGGTGAGGAACGGGTTATCGATATCCCTGTATCCCAGCCCCTTGAGAACGCCATAAACTCCTTCATCAGATGTGTTGAAACCGGTGAGGAGCCGGAGCATGGCAAGGGCTCGATTATCAACGTTATGAACGCTCTGGAGGTTATATCAAGATGCGGCAAGTAAAGTTTTTGGACCTTCCGGGGCAGTACCGGAAGATGAAGCACGAGATGGATCAGAAGCTCCATGAAATAATAGATAAGGGGGCCTTTGTGGGGGGAGCATACCCTGCGGAGTTTGAGGCCGCCTTTGCCGAATATACAATGACGAAGGCCTGTGTGGGAACCGGAAACGGAACCGACGCCCTTGAGGCCGCCCTTTGGGGCATGAACCTCCCCGAGGGGAGTGAGGTTGTTATCCCTGCGAATACTTTCATTGCAACGGCCGAGGCTGTGGTCCGCAACGGGCTCAAGGTTGTGTTCTGCGACTGTCTGGAGGACTACACCATCTCCCCGGAAAGCCTGGAATCGGTTATAACCCCGAACACATCCTGCGTCATCCCCGTCCACCTCTACGGCCAGCCCGCATGGATGGACAAGATCATGGAGATCGCCTGCAAGCATGGCCTTAAGGTTCTGGAGGATTCCGCCCAGAGCCATGGTGCGGAGTATAACGGAGAAAGAACCGGCTCTATGGGTGATGCGGGAGCGTTCAGCTTCTATCCGGGGAAAAATCTCGGAGCCTACGGAGACGGTGGAGCTGTGGTGACTAAGGATGAGGATATGGCCTCAAGGATACGGCAATACATAGATCACGGCCGCACCAGCAAGTTTTATCATGACTTTCAGGGGCGCAACAGCCGCCTGGACGGTCTGCAAGCGGGGGTGCTCTCCGTTAAGCTGAAGTATCTGGATGAATGGATCGGTGCGAGAAACCGTATTGCAGGGATATATCTGGACAAGCTCAAAGGAACGGATGCTGTCCTCCCCGTTGTGCGTGAAGGTGTTCGCCATGTGTGGCACCTGTTTGTTATCCGCCACGAAAGGCGTGATGTACTTCGTGAATACCTCACAGAGAAGGGGATCCAGACCGGCATACACTACCCCGTGGCTCTGCCTAAACAGCCCGCCTTTAAGGCGGACGGGTGTGAAGATTTCTTCGCATGCAGAACGGATAAGGAGCTCCTTTCACTCCCCATGGGTGAGCACCTTACAGCGGAAGAGGCGGAATACGTAGCTGATTGTATAAAGAGTTTTGGAGGGTAGGATGTCATTACTCAGATTTGCAGTAGTTGGGTGCGGCAGGATAGCCCAGCGGTACGCATCTCTTTTGACCGGAGATGTAAAAGGGGCACAGCTCTGCGCAGTGTGCGATACTGTCGAAGAACGCAGGAATGAAGTTGCAGAACGCTACGGTCTGCCCGCCTATGCGGATATGCATGAGATGGCGGAGAAGGAGGAGCCGGATGTCTTCTGCATACTCACCCCGTCCGGCCTCCATGCAGAACACTTTATGGAGCTCACCGGTTATGGAAAAGATATTATAGTAGAAAAACCTATGGCCCTCACAGTGGAGGATGCCGAGGTTATGATAGATGCGGCGGAGAGAAATGGTCACCGCCTTTTTGTGGTTAAGCAGAACCGCTACAACCTCCCCGTAATGAAGCTTCGGGAGGCTGTGGAGGCTGGACGCTTCGGGCGGAAGGTGCTCGGCACCGTGCGTGTGCGCTGGTGCAGAACCCAGGAGTATTACGACATGGCTGAATGGCGTGGTACATGGGCGCTGGACGGCGGAGTTCTTGCCAACCAGTCCAGTCATCATCTGGATCTGCTCGAGTGGATGATGGGCGATGTGGTTAAGGTTTCCGCCAGGGGGAAGGCCTTTCTGGTGGACACCGAGACCGAGGACACAGCCGTTGCCACGGTGGAGTTCGAGGACGGCTCCTTCGGCGTGGTGGAGGTTACCACGGCGGCAAGGCCCAAGGATCAGGAGGGGAGTATCTCCATCCTTGGCGAAACAGGCCTTGTGGAGATAGGTGGTTTCGCAGTTAACAGTATGCGCCTATGGCAGTTTACCGAGCCCTCCGAAGGGGACGCAGAGGTGCTTATGAACTATAGTGAGAATCCCCCCAACGTATACGGCTTTGGCCATAAGCGATACCTTGAGGATGTCGTTAGATGTATAAATGAGGGGAAGGAGCCGGTAATTGACGGCCATGAAGGACTTAAGTCTTTACGCTTTATAAACGCTTTGTATGAATCGATGGAAACAGGTGAGGAGGTTGTTCTGAACGGCAACCACTTCACCCATTCGAGACTGGGAAGGAAATGAGCAAATTCATCTGGATCGATGCCGCAACGCCGAAATACGCACTCTTTTTCAGCTACCTTATGCCCCATCTGCACGATGCGGGGCTTGATACTCTGGTAACCACCAGATACTCGGAGAACTATACCGAGGCAAAGTCGGTGCTCGATATGCGGGGTTTGGATTATCATCTCACAGGAAACTACGGCGGTGAAACGGTGGCGGGTAAGTTCCGGGCTAGGACCAGCCGTCAGCTCGAATTCCTCGAACTCTTCGATAAAACAGGCATGCCCGATGCGGTTTTGTGCGGAAGCGTCGTGGACAGCATCCAGACGGGGTTCGGGCTTGGAATGGAGGTCATCAATTTCTGCGATACCCCCATACGTGGGAGCGAGTTCCGCTACGAGGACATAACCATCGTGACAAAGCTCACCGTCATGCTCTCCTCCCTGCTGTTCCACCCCTTTGTTATCCCCCGTGATGTTTTCTCAAGGATGGGTGTGGATCCGGCCAGGGTTATAACCCACGACTTCATAGATGTGTGCCTTTGGATGAATTCCCTGGAAAAGAATGAGGAGAACGACTTCCGCAGGCGCTACGGACTGGACATCTCAAAGCCCACCATAATGATACGGGAGGAGGAGTTCAAGGCGCATTATGTACATGAAAAACTGAGCGTTCTGTATGAGCTTATCCCCCGCATAGCGGATGAGGTGGATGCAAACATCGTCATCCTGCCGAGATATGAAATAGAGCCCCTCAAGGAGCGTTTTGGGGAATACGCCGTTGTGCTTGAGGAGAAGCTCCCCATCGAAAGCTTTTATCCGTTTATCGACTTCCTTGTCGGCGGAGGTGGAACTATGAACCTTGAGGCGGCGTGCTACGGTATTCCCGTGCTCAGTCTCCGTTCACTCCTCCTCTTCCACGATGTTTATCTCATAGAGAACGGAATGATGAGCTGGACAAATGATGCCGATGAGGCTCTTGATATAGTTAAGCGGAACCTCGGTGTTAAGCGTGACAACAGGGATTATTTCAGCAGAGGGGAATGCTCTGCGGCGAAGCTTGCGGAGAAGATTGGCCGATATATGGAAGGCGGACTTCAGGCTCTTTCGTAGAAACGCCGCAACTCATCAAGGAGAGCAAGACGGAATTCGGCCAGTTCTGTAACTGCACCGAAACCTATCCTTTTCATCCATAGGCTCTGGGGAGCCTCAAATCCCTTCTTATCCGTTCTGGAGGTTATCTCCTCCGGCAGGAACCTTGCCGCATACTTTCTCAGGAAAAGCTTGCTGAGTCCGTTACCGAAGCGAAGATGTTCGGGGATGGAATGGACAAACTCTACTATCCGGTAATCGGTGAACGGGGTTCTGTTCTCCACGGAGCTTGCCATGGCGTTTCTGTCCTCGTATCGAAGAAGGGCAGGAAGGTTCAGGCTGTCCGTTTCCCTGCGTAGGGCACGGAGGATGTCGCTATCGAATTTTTCAAGCAGGAGGTTCCATTCCGGCTCGAAGCTGAGGTGTCTTTGAACCTTGTTCAGCCGCTGTTCATTGTCCTTGCGGAACACCTCAAGCTTAAGATCATCGGGGAGCAGAAATTTTCTGCCAAGCTCCATCTCCTTCTCCGCATAGGTGGCTCCGTAGAGCTTTTTCCGGTTTTCAAACTCCTCCGGCCTTCGGGCGAGGAATCTGGCACAGTGGTGGTAGTACCCTCCGAAAAGCTCATCCGCCCCCTGCCCGCCGAGGACAACGGTTACCTCCTCGGAGGCTCTGCGGATGGTTTCATACTGGGCGAAGATGGAAAAGCTTCGGAAGAGATCCCCCTGAATCTCCGCTATACGCCGGAAATCCTGTCTGCCGGAAACATCGGGGTGTATAAAGGTGATATTAAGCCCGAGACTCTCCCCCAGCTTTGTCACATATCTTTTTTCGTCTATCTCGGGATGATTGTCGTACACCGAGCTGAAGCATTTTATGTTCCCGCCGAGGTTTGCTATGTGCATGGCGATTACGGAGCTGTCAAGCCCGCCGGAAACCAGGCACCCCACAGGAACATCCGCGATTAGCCTAAGCCTTACGGCATCCTCCAGCAGCTCGTGGAACTCATCAAGCAGGTCGGTTTCATCCTCATTCCGTATCTCCTCTTCCAGCTCCCAGTAGCTCATACTGCTTAACGCGCCGGATTCGATGCTGTACTCCATGAAATGACCTGGGGGTAGGTTGTAAACACCTTTGAGTAATGTTCTTTCATCGTTGTCGTTTATGGAGAAGACAATTATGTTCCCTGCCTTCTGTTCGTCTATTATGGTGGGGACAACGCCTCTGAACGCCTGAAGCTCCGAGGCGAAGAAGAATTCACCATTCTGGGTTTTGGTGTAGTAGAGGGGCTTGTTGCCAAGGCGGTCTCTGGCGAGGAACAGCTTTCTTCTCTCCCTGTCCAGGATGCAGAAGGCGAAATCCCCGTTCAGCAGGTTCAGGGATGCGCTCCCCCATTTGCGGTATGCCTCTAAGATAACCTCGGTGTCGGAGAGGGTTTCGAATACTGCTCCATACCCCTCAAGCTTTCTGCGAAGTTCCTGAAAGTTGAAGATCTCGCCGTTGAATATGATGCTGTAGTTGTCCTTGGTCATAGGCTGGTTCGCCTTTTCTGATAGATCTATAACGGAGAGACGGCGGTGGGCAAGGGTTACATCGGAAAACTGGATATAGCCGGAGGCATCGGGTCCTCTATGGCGAAGTCTGGAAGACCCGGAAAGGATTTTTTCAGGTGGGACATTGCCTCCGATTATTCCGCACATATATCACTTCTTCAGCTGCTTAAGGTGTGTGTAGGTCTCTGAGATACCGTATTCTTTATAGTATTCCACTGCCCTGCGTACACCCTCTTCTAGGGGGGTATTTATTATGTATGCGAAATCATTCTGCATCCTTGAAGGGTCCAGAAGGATTGTGAATGCATCGTCTGCGTGTCTGGGGCGAACCTCCACATCCTCCTCAAGTTTAATGTCGAGAGCTTTTACAACCTCGTCAAAGAGCTGCTTGATGGAGTAGTCCGAACCGGAGGATATATGATATGCCCCCGTCCCCCCCTCTCCGTTTACGGATTTCATAACAACATCGGCGAGGTCTTCGATGAAGATGAAGTCCCTGCGGGTATCCATAACGAAGCAGGGTTTGCCCGTTGATAGCCTGTGGAAGAATGTAGGCAGGGGGCCGCTCATGTTGCGGGGGCCGTATGCGTTTGCGAGGCGGAATATCACATGGTTAAGCCCGGAGAGTGCAACATACTGCTCCCCTGCGGTTTTGCTGATGGCGTAGCTGCTGTTTCCGCTTTCTATATGGTGGTCTAGGGTTATTGGCTGTTCCTCGGGGTTAAGGCCGTAGCAGAGGGCTGTCTGGAAGTAGATTATCTTTTTCACCTGCGCCGCCTGGGAGGCCTGCACGATGTTTGCGGTTCCGGCTACATTGGTGAGGGAATCCTCCAGCCAGTTTTCCGGGTCCTTGTAGGATGCGGCGGCGTGGATTACGACATCGGGGGTGAAATCGTCGAAGGCTTTGAAAACCTTGTCACGTTCCGCTATGCTGAACTCCCTCAGCTCGAGGCTGTTGTGCTCCTTAAGGTTGTCACGCCGCCCTGTGAGGAAGTTGTCTATTACGAGAACCTCATCACCCTGAGCCAGAATCCTTTCCGCCAGATGAGAGCCGATGAAGCCCGCTCCTCCGGTTATGAGTACCTTCATTGAAATACCTCCGTGTATTCGCAATCTAGAAGCCGAACTGTCTGCACCATTCCTCGAAGCAGATGAACGACCAGATAAGCAGACGGTGGTTCTCACCCCCTGCATGTTCTTCTATTATACGATTTATATACCCTCTTTCTATGTACCTGTCTATATGCGCATTACTGCTGAGGAGCGTTTCCCTTACGTATTCGAAGTTCTCACCCCTGTACCAGCTCTCGTCAGGGGCGGAGAAGCCCTGTTTGTTCCTGTTTACTATCTTTTCGGGTAGGAAGCTTTTCATGGCGGCACGAAGAACGTTCTTGCCGTCGTTGTATTTTCGCATGTACTTCATATTTCGTCTGGTCTCGTTTTCGTCAATGCGGTGGACGTTTGCTAGATCCTTTAGCTTGTAGCGTACGGGTATCTTCATGGCGAAATCCACCAGCTCGTTGTCGAGGAATGGGAAGCGTTCCTCCAGAGAGTTTGCCATGCTCAGTTTGTCGCCAAGAATTAGGAGGCCGTGGAGGAAGGTTTTCACCTCGAAGTAGAGGGAGTTTGCCACGTGATCCTCTGGCGTGATGTACTCTGCGTTCCCGTTTTTGCCGAAGACCTCTCTGAACAGAGGGTAGCAGTCCGTTCTATCGATCCTTGAATACAGTTCCGGGCGGAAGAAGTCCTTCTTCTCGTTGTCGGGTACGAGCCTCTGCCAGAAGTTGTAGTAGTTTTTGAAGAACTCCTCCTTGTTTACAGAGTTGCACACCCTGTAGTAGCGCCACGGGTACCCGCCGAAGAGTTCATCCCCCCCTGCGCCGGAGAGGCAGACCTTTACGAACTTGGATGCAAGGCGGCTTATGTAGTAGTTCGGATAGCTCATGCCGAGGCGGATATCCTCAAGGTGGCGCACAAGGCGGGGCATGACCCAGGGCATATCCCCTGCGTTTATGACCTGCTCGTAATGTTCTGTAAGAAAGGTGTTTGCGATAACCTCCGCATCCCTCCTCTCATCAAATGTGGCCTCTACCCCGGTTACTCTGGATAGTTCAAACCCTGCGGTGAAGGTGGTTATACGGTCAATATGGCGGCTTGCCAGAGCTGTTATGGAACCGCTGTCCATTCCACCGCTGAGATAGCTCCCTACGGGAACATCGGCGACGATCTGTCTTTGAACAGCCTTCTCCATAAGCTCGCGTGTTTTGTCCCTCGCCTCTTCAAAGCTCATGGAGTCATCCGGCTCGCTGAAGGAATAGTCCCAGTATTTTGTGCTTTTGCGGACACCATCACGGTTAATGGTTATGTATGTTCCAGGCTCCATTAGGGTTATGCCTGAGAAGATGGAGCGGCCGTCCAGGTTGTTTTGAAAGGTGAAATACTCATTCAGACCGGCGGGATCGATCTCTGCTTTGCATTCCGGATGTTCAAGGAGCGCCTTGATCTCGCTGGCGAAGAGGAAGGTGGAGCCCGTATCTGTGTAGTACAGGGGTTTTATACCGTACCGGTCTCTTGCTATGAAGAGGGAGCCCTCGGAGCTGTCGTATACAACGAAGGCAAACATGCCGTTGAGCTTGTTGAGAACCTCTGCACCCCACCGGATATACCCTTTCAGGACAACCTCGGTATCCGATGTGCTGAAGAAGCTCTCACCCATGGCCTCAAGCTCGTTCCTCAATTCACGGTAGTTGTATGTCTCACCGTTGTAGGCTATCCAGTATCTTCCGTTCCCCTCATTCATCGGTTGGTGAGCGTTGGGGGAGAGATCGATAATCCTAAGCCTGCGGTGACCGATGGCAAGATTCCACGGCTTTGTCTCCTCGGGGAGGAGGTCCGCATCAATACGCATATCACGTAGATTCGGATCGAGGTAATGCTTTAATCCCTCTGAACCTGCCACGAGGTAGCCCGCATCGTCAGGCCCCCTGTGGGCGATGCTGTCTGTCATCCTTTTTATTATTCCGCTGCCTTTGCTCCCCCGGGGGGTGAAGATTCCGGCTATGCCGCACATTATCCGCAAAGCTCCTTTACGCTGTTTATTACGTACTCGATCGCCCTGTCCGTCATTCCCGCATACAGTGGAAGGGCGATACTGAGCTTCTCCGCCATATCCGCACCGGGGAAATGCTCCCTTTTGAACCTGTAATGCTCTTTGTAGAAGTTGAGGTTATGAACTGCATGGCTCCCCTGCCTTGTGGAGATACCCTTCTCCTGCAATGATCGCATGAGAAGGTTGCGCCTTCCGTTCAGCCTGTCCACATCCTCCAGCTCGAGGGAGTATGGCTCCTCCCCTTCGGTGTATAGAAATACGCAGGACTGCCAGCCGTGGGTGTAACCGTCTGGAATAGAGGCGGAGCTGAGCGCAGTACCCTTAAGCTCTGCTCTGTATATATCAGCAATCCTCGTCCGTTCCCCCAGAATGTATTGAGCCTTTTTCATCTGACAGATTCCGATGGAGGCCTGAATATCGGTCATACGGTAGTTGAACCCTTTCTCCGAGAATTCTGGCAGGGTGCTTATACCCTCCATGTGTCTTTGGAGGTCCGAGCCGGCGGTTCCGTGGTTGCGCATGGAGGCAGCCTTGGCGGCAATATCGGGATCTTCCGTGACCAGCATCCCCCCTTCGCCGGTGGTTATCGCTTTGCGTGGGTGGAAGGAGAAGCAGCCAGCATCGCCGAAGGTGCCTGAATGCTTATCACCTATGAATGCGCCGAAGCCGCAGGCGGAATCCTCCACAACCTTTATGCGCTCCTTTGCGCAGATCTCGGCAATCTCCGGCAGTGGAGCGCAGAGGCCGAACATATTCACCGGCATAACAGCTGCGGGCTTCATATAAAGCTGTAGAGCCTTCTTAAGTGACGCCACAGTCATATTGAATGAATACACATCTATATCGCAGAATACAGGCTCTGCACCGCACTGTAGTACGGCGTTGGCGGAGGCGGCATAGGTAAATGCGGGGACTAGTACACGGTCCCCCGGACCGACACCCATCGCCTCGAGGGAGAGGTGCAGAGCGGTAGTACAGCTTGTTGTGGCTACAGCATATTTTGAGCCTGTGAATTCACGGAAGAGGTTTTCGAACTCCTCCACCTTCGGACCCTGTACAAGCCAGCCAGACTCAATAGGTTCCAGAACTCCCTTCTTCTCACAGTTGTCGAAATACGGCTTTGTTATCGGTATCTTCATTATTCGAACCCGCGTCCGTCTCTTTCAAGTCGCCACTGGACAACCCTTCTGAGCCCCTCTTCCAGATCTATATCAGCGGTGAAGTTCAGCTCCTTTTCCGCCTTTCGGGTGGAGCCTACTCTGCTGGTCACAAAGACCCTGTCCGCAGGCTGGTACTCTATCTCGTGCTTTGAGTCGGTTATCTTTAATATGGTTTCGGCCAGTTCCTTTATGGTTGTTTTGACCCCTCTGCCCACGTTGTAGAAATCGTCCGTGGCGTCGGAGATTGCGGCGCAGACGTTTGCCTTTGCCACATCGGAGACGTATATGAAATCATAGGACTGCTTACCGTCCCCGTGGACAACGGGGGGCATACCCTCCTGCAGACGGTCGAGTATCTTCATGATAACGGCGATGTATGCACCCTTGTAGTCCTGCCTTGCGCCGTACACGTTCATATAGCGGAGCCCGACATAGTCGAGGCCGTAGCGGTGATGGAACGCCCTGCAGAACTGCTCGCAGGCTATCTTTGTTGCGCCGTAGAAGTTGTTGTTGTTAAAGGGGTGGTCCTCCTTCATGGGGGATTTGATGGCATCGCCGTAAACCGATGCGGAGGAGGAATATATAAGCTTCTCAACGTTGTGCTTAACGCAGAGCTCAAGTACATTGAAGGTCCCCTCCACGTTCACATGGAAGGCGCTTCGGGGGTAGTCGTAGCAGTGCAGAAGCCAGAGGGCGGCCAGGTGGAAAACGAGATCCGCATCCTTGATCGCCTCCTCAAGTATATCCGAGTGTAATATATCACCACCCAGATGGAAAACCCTCACACGGGGGTCGTTCAGGGCTGTGGCTATGTTGTCCTCTGAGCCCCTTGTAAAGTTGTCGTATATAATGACTTCGGCTACATCATGCTTTAGAAGCTCCTCCACAACATGGGAACCTATAAAACCTGCCCCGCCGATAACCAGTGCCTTCTTTCCTCTGATATCCATCGATGACTCCTTAAATAAAGATTCGTCTATAATAGTATCGGAAGTGATCGCCGTTACAATGACTTTTTTTATATTTTTCTTTATATAATTTTTGCAGGGGCTAATCTTAGGCTAATCAAGCGGGGGGATTGAACGATTTAATGGATATGGAAAAAAACTACCACATTGAAGATTTTACCGAAGTTCACTATAAGGAGCTCCTGTATAAAGCAAAGCACAGGTTCCGTTTCGCCTTCTACCGTGAGGAGCCCTCGGACAACAAGGCGTTCTGGCGTCATGACGTGGACTATTCACCCGAACGTGCCCTCAGAATTGCTGAGATAGAGAGGGATGCGGGTGTGCGTTCTACATTCTTCTTCCAGACAGGCTCATTGTTCTACAGCATCCTTGAGGATCCCACTGCGGAGCTTATCAGGAGCATAGCAGGTATGGGGCATGATATAGGGCTTCATTTTGATCCCGCCGCCGGAAGGGGGCTTGCGCTGGAAAAAGGGATTCTGGAAGTGATTGCCGGTAGAAAGGTTGAGGCGTTCTCACTCCACAACCCCGATAAAACAAGCATCGATAACCATACGGAGCATGTTATCGAAGGTATGGTGAATGCCTACTCCGAAATATTTCGTAAATCGTGTGCGTATTGCTCCGACAGCAACGGTTATTGGCGGCACAGGAGGCTTGCCGATTTCCTGTATGAGGAGTCCGGAAGCATACAGGTGCTTACACACCCCGTCTGGTGGCAGGATAAGCCGATGATGCCGAGGGAGCGGATAGTGAGATGTGCCGAGCTACGGAGGATAAAGTGTATGGAGTGGTACGACTCATTCCTGTATGAGTGCGGGAGGGAGAATGTCCGCTGAGGTTTGCGCCGTTCATCAGCCGAACTTCTTTCCGTGGCTTGGATATTTCGAGAAGATAAGCCGGGCGGACAGGTTCGTTATCTTCGATGATGCCCAGTTTCCCAGAACCTCCAGAGGGTGCTGGTCTAATCGGGTTTATTTACGGCTGAATAATGACAAAAACTGGCTCACGGCGCCCGTTGAGCGTGACGGAGTCAAAGATATAAACGAGACATATTTTAAGGATACCAGCTGGCGTGAAAGCCTCAGGGGGAAGATAAGCTCCGCCTACGCAAAGGCTTCGTACTACAAGGAGCACAGGGATTTCGTATTCGCACTCCTCGATTATCCGGAAAATAATCTTGCTCTGTATAATACTTATGTCATTAAAGAGATCTGCACATTTCTCGGTATAGATACCTCCGGTATCCTCATATCATCAAAGCTCGATGTGTCGGGGGAATCCAATGAAAAGCTTGCCCGGCTTACCCTAGCCTCCGGATGCTCGGTTTACATGAGCGGTGACGGTGCGGAGGAGTATCTCGATAGCGATATTTACGAAAAGCTCGGCGTGGAGCTGATACGGCAGAATTTCGTTCATCCCGTTTACGAGCAAAGGGGGGAAGGCTTCCTTAAGGGATTGAGCATCATAGACTGGATATTCAATATGGGCGCAAAGAACCCCTTCGGTAACGACGATGAAGTATAATGTACTGATAGTTTACGCCTATACTCGCTATCTGGAGCGCACGGCCGTTTATCGTCATCTTTATGCTTTCAGGGAGTATTCAGAGCACAACGCCTTCTACCTAAATATTGAGGATATGCCTGCACCGGAATATCTGAGGGATGCGGGAATCGATCTTATCCTTTTCCACAACACCCTCCTCGCAACACGCTGGAACAGCGACCGTTTCCACAGGCTAATGGAGCGGTGCTCGGTGTTCAGGGATTACGATGCGGTTAAGGGGATCATGCCTCAGGATGAGTATTTCAGGGCAAAACAGCTCTGCCGCTTCATGAAGAATACAGGCACTACTAAAGTGTTTACCCTCGCTAAGCCGGAAACGGCCATGGGGATATACAGGGATATGCATCTACCCATAGAAGCTTACCATCAGGTGCTTACCGGGTACGTGGATCCCGAGCTAAAGGATAAGGCACATAAAAAGGACATCAAAAGGGACATCGATATCGGATACCGTGCATGGAAGCCGGAGTATTGGCTGGGGAGTCATGCACAGCTCAAGTATCAGGCAGGAGAGGTTTTCCGCAGCTATTCCGATTCCCTCAAGCTTGATATATCCTCCCGTCCGGAGGATGTGCTTAAGGGGTTGAGCTGGCATGAATTCCTGAAAAGGTGCAGGTACATGCCCGGTGTGGAGGGTGGGGCGTCCATCCTTGATTACGACGGCTCGTTGATGAAGGAGTGCACAAAATACATGGAGAGGCACCCGGAGGCATCCTTCGCCGAGGCTGAAGGGCTTCTTTTCCCCGGCCGGGACGGTGAGATAGAGTATTTTGCCCTGTCGCCGAGACAGTTTGAGTGTATCCAGGCGGGAGCTTGTCAGGTCCTTATTGAGGGTGATTACAACGGTGTGCTGGAGAAGGGGAAGCACTATATCGAGCTCAGGAAGGATTTCAGCAATATCGATGACGTTGTGCGGATTCTTCATGATGAGGAGATGCGCAAATCGGTGGCTCTGAAGGCCTATGAGGATGTGATCGCATCGGATAAATATACATATGCCGCCCTTACCGAAGCTGTTGTTAACTCTGCTCTAGGTGGTAAGAAGCCCTTCGGCTGTTCAAAAACGAAGAAGTACCTTGAGAAGAACCGAACGAGGGACAGTCTTTACTGGATTAAGCAGTTCTTTGTGGCAAGATCACCACTCCTGCGCAGGATTCTATACGGATGAAGTATTTTCCCCTTCGTTGGTCTGCTGATTGCTAAATAATCCACAGAATAATTATAAAACGGGTAGGTTATGACAGATATCGACAATACTGTTCAGTTCTGCATGCAGAAGATAGATGAGATAAAGAGCCATGAGGTGGGGGCTATAATCCAGAAGCTCGATGAGGCTGTGCTTGGATCATCCGATGAGGATGTTTTAGCCAGACAAAAAGAGATCGAGGCACTGCTAATCAGAATAAGGGACGATTTTCTCATACCCAACCTTGAGCATGAGCAGTTTTTCTTCGATTATCTGAGCCTTGGGCGGATAATGCACAAGGCTGGGTTAAAAAAACTCTCGACCCCTGCTGTTAAAGGGATAGAGGATAAGATGAAGAAGCTTCTCAAGGGTGAGAAGAACGATTGGCGAAAGCTTCTTATCCATTCCATGATGTTCACTGCCCAGTGCTTCACAAAGCCCTTCAAGGCAGCAAGAAAAAGCTATATATCATCCCTTTTCTTCCTTGATCTCCATGTGATCATGTCATCAGAACAGAATGTAAATGCTGTTCTGCACTCCATGAAGCTTCTCTTTGAGGATTCCGCAGAGATGGTGGATGAAGTGCTTAATAATGTTTATAAAAACTCCTTCTGGCAGAAGAGCACATATGAGCAGAAATCATCCCTCCTGTGGGTGGTCTCTGTGATGTGGAATGTGTATCTCCACGAGTTCTCCTTCATGAAGTTCTACGACAAATGGAAGGAGTTCTTCTATAAAGCTATGGAGAAGAAGGAGGATGAGCTTGTCTTTTTCCTCCATTTCCCTCTGTCTCACATATACCTTAATATCGCCCAGACCGACGAGCAGTTTGCCAGGTTCAATGAAGAGGTGGAGCTCCCGTTTGCGGAGTACGTTAAGGACTACTGTGCAAGGAACGGGATAGAACCGGTTAAGAAACCCTTTAAACGCAAGGATAAGATGAAGGTGGGGATCCTTGTGGACAGGGTTGTGCTGAGCTCCCCCATAAAGATTACGCTCTCCTTCCTTCATTCTCTTATGGAGAATGCGCCTGAATTCGAGATGAATATTTACGACCTTGAGTATGTAGAGAAGAGCAAATCCAAGAAAGAGATTGTGGGCGATCTCGGGTTATTGAAGGCGAACTATGTGAGTAACCACGAGCTTATTGATGACAGAAACAAGGGGCACTACTACAGCCATGTTAACAAATGCCTCCGGCTCAGGGAGAGGATTATTGAGGATGATATAGATATCCTTGTCCTTGCAGGGAACAACAGGGAGCAGTTCAACTTCCTGTTTACCTCCAGAACTGCCCCCAGACAGATCTTCTGGTCCCACGGAAACTACACCTACGACATCCCCGGCATCGACGAAAGGATGACCCATGTGACGGTTCTGCAGGAGGATCAGGATTATATAGAGTTAAAGGGATACAACTTCAAGCCCCTTCAGCATTACATGATGGAGCCTTTCTATAACCCTGAGGTTGACGAATTCGAGCTACAGACCCACATGCGTAAGTATCCTTCGGAAACTGTGAAGCTCGGGTATATCGGTCGCTTGATGAAGGTTGAGTCTGAGGAGTATTTACAGGCAGTTGTGGAGATTATGAAGAATAACCCGGATACGATATATATAGCTTGCGGAGTCGGTACCAGCCAGATGCTTCAAAGGATTTTCGGTGAAAACGATCTGCTCGAAAGGCTTTATCTCCCTGGTGTTGTTAACCCTCATATATACGGAAGGATTATTGACCTTGTGCTTAACCCCTTTCCCTTTGCCATGGGAGAGGCCCTAGGAGAATACAGATCAAAGGGTAAGATTGAGATAAGCCTGAACAGTACCTATAATGTAAGCGAAGATGATATAAGAAGCACCATGAACAACTTTGTGGAAATTGTCCGCAGAGATAACGAGGAAAACGCAGAGAGAATGGCGGAGGCTGTAAGGCTTTTCCCTGTAAGCTCCACAGTGGAAGAGTATATAGAGAATGCCGGCAGGTTCATACAAGATAAGGAGCTGAGGGAAAAGGTTGGTAGGGACTACAGCAAGCTCCATATGTATCACTTTCATATAAACCCGTCAAAAATGGTCAGTTCGTTCAGGAAAATAATTGAGGGTATCTCCCGATGATATCAAAGAACAGAGATGAAGACAGAAGAGAGTTTTTGCGTCCAGATTTTCCCCAGGCCGTAGGTATATCTCTGGGGGAATGGCAGTGCAACAGGCTTTGCCGGATGTGCCCTATGTTCAGCCAAAGGGTTGAAAGGGAACGCTACATAACCGATGAGGTCTTTGAAAAAGCGTGCAGAGACATGGCAGGCAGGAAGATAAGCCTTGAGTTAAGTGCATACGGTGAAACGTTCCAACACCCCAAGGCGGATGAGTATCTCTTTACCTCCCGCAGGCTTTGCCCGGATGCTCATATAGTTGTGGCTACGAACGGAACTCTCATTGATAAAGAACGTGCGGAGAAAATTGTGGACAGCGGTATAGACAACCTCTCATTTTCTCTTGATGCAGGTTCTGCAGAAACCTATAAATGGCTTACGGGAGCAGTTGATTACGAAAACGTTTGCAGAAACCTCGAAACCCTTGTGGAAACGAGAAATAAAAGGGGTGCCGACCACCTTTTTATCCAGACCCATATCATTGGAATCAGCGAGCTTGAGCATGAGTTCAAGGATTTTCTCGAAAGATGGGAAGGGGTTACTGATAAGGTGTATGTGCGGGGTTTTGGCAATTGGGCCGGGCTTGTGAATGAGAATGAGGTTACCGGGATAGATGTTGACCGTTACGGTAACAGGATCGAAGCGGAAGTTGATTGCCCCGGGGTCAGGTACCCTTGCGCATGGCTGTGGTACGCTACAAAAATAGAACCGAACGGAGATGTTTCAAAGTGTTTTATCCACGTAACAGGGGAGAAGAACCCCCTGGGGAATATTATGGAGGAGGACTTCGAGGGTATATGGAAAGGGGAAAAGCTTGCAGAATACAGAAGGCTTCATCTGCAGAACAGACCTGAGGAACTTGAGTTCTGTGAAAGGTGTAGCGTATGGAGCCTTTTTCCGAACTTTTGGCATAAAACAGACAACGACAGCTGGGAATAGCTGTAATAGACAGAGGTGGACTGTGAACGATATAGAGAGATACTGGGAAGAGCATACTGTGAACTCTACTCCATTTACATCAAAGGAAGAATCGGAAAGGTATCTGCTCTGGAGGAGCGATATCTATCCCAAGATGAAAGAGCTTATGGATCTTTATGGTGACAGAGGGGGGCAGACTGTACTTGACTATGGCTGCGGACCCGGTGATGACACCATCGGATACCTGATGGAAGGTGGTGCCAGTAAAGTATTTTCACTGGATATATCCTCGAAGGCTCTGGGGCTCCTTGAAGACAGGCTGAAGCTTTACGGTATTGACAGTAAAAGGGTAGAGCTTATAAAAATTCAGGAAGGGGAGAGTATTCCAATTGATGTAGGGAGTATTGACCATGTCCATTCCTCCGGTGTTATCCATCACAGCAGCTCCCCCGCAGATGTTTTAAAGGAGCTTTACAGAGTTCTCAGGCCGAGCGGTACAGGTGTTGTTATGGTGTACAACAGGGAGAGCGTCTGGTTTCATCTTTTCACAGTTTATGAGAGGATGATCAAAAAAGGTCATTTTGAAGGGCTCAGTCCCGAGGAAGCCTTTTCCAGAACGACGGACGGCGAGAACTGTCCCGTCTCAAAACCCTTTGTACCCAAAGAGTTTATATCCCTATGCCGGAATGTAGGTTTCGATGCTGAGTTTGCCGGCGGCTACATAAGCGAAAGGGAGATGGAGATGCTCCGCTATAAGTATATGGACGCCCTCAAGGATGAGAGACTTCCGGAGGAATCAAGGGAGTTCCTCGATTCACTCCAGTTCAGTGGTAGAGGTTTTCCTATGAAAGATAAGCTCTTTGCAGGAATAGGCGGAGTATACAGGCTTAGAAAGTGAAATTCGGGTACAGTTTTTTGTCATCTGCCTTTGTGTAGATATATCCGAAGTCGTCGTGGATGATAAAGCGGTTTCCTTCCATCCTCTTATCCAGAAGGTAGGGTACCGCTATGAAACCGTCGCATATGTTGCATAGAGGTATCTCGCTGTATCTCTTTTCAAGGGCAAGTTCCCTTCTCCTGCGGAACTCTTCGCCGGCCCATACACCATAGAGCGAGTTCTCTTCGAATACATTTCCTATGATATGCTCCGGTTTTTCGTTATACAGGTTTGTACAGGGACCCACGTTCCCTTGTGCGGTAACAAGTGCCGTATGGAAAAGGTGCAGGCAAGGCATCCGCTCCTTTATATTCAGGTTCTCTGCATTGGTATCACGTATGATGCTGAACTCGCCGTCACTGTTGTGTTTCTTCATTATTTGAAAAACCAGATAGTTCACCTTGTCCAGCCACATATCGGCCATGCGCTCCCGCCCCCCTGCATTAGCTTCGGATAGGACGTATTTCATTGCAGTGAAGGTGTTTGAGGAACTCTTCTCCGCTGTATCTATGTATGCATGGATATTCTTTATAACCTTTTCATAGTTAGAACCTCTTCTGATGCTTTCGTAGGTTTCCCTGTCCGCACCGTCCATACTGAACCACATGTTTGTAAGGCCCGCATCCAGAAGTGACTTTGATTTGTCCGCATCAAGCTCAAGGGCGTTGGTTACAAGGGAGATCTTAATTCCTTTCCTGCTGCCGTATTCCACCATCTCCACAAGTCTTTTATGCAGAAGGGGCTCCCCTCTGTGAACCAGCTCCACGGTGGGATTTCTGCCAAAGGATGCTATCTCGTCGATTAATCCTGTATATTTGTCAAAATCCATATACGGAGCACCTGCATTCTCCATCCAGTTTCTGTCGTATTTTTCTGAATGGTAGCAGCACATGTCGCAACGAAGGTTGCAGAGGTAGGTAGATTCAAGGGATATGGACACGGGATACTTGAAATACCTGTCGAAGTTGTCCTTCAGGTAATGACTGTAGTCCTCCACGTCGAAGTGATAAACATGAAACTTAAGCTCGCCGAACAGCCCTAGGGAGTCATCGGGGAAGAATGGTCTTCTCTCTCCAAGTCTGGAAATGGGAGAGCTTTCTACGATCTCAAAGGTCCCCTTGAAGTAGATATCGTGCAGATCGGCATAGGTATATTCGGCACCGTTTTCTTTGTGTTCCCTGTACATTTTATCGATTAAAGTGCCGGGAACCGTATTAATGAAAGGGGCAAAACGGAGTAATGTAACCTCCGGGGAGCGCTCTGCGAATGTGTAGAATTCATCCGGGGCGGTTGTTGCATACTCAGCCAGCCAGGGGTTTTCCTTCAGTGCGTTGCCCGGTATATGGATGCTTTCAACGGCACTGCTGTTCAAAAGAACATTAAGGTTTTGCTGTATGGTTTCCTTATCTGCTTTTTTGGAAAGTTCCCAGTAACATCTCATATGACACTAGTCTCCGGTGTTTTTATTGTGGTATTTGTTTAACGGCTTGTATGTGGTGAACCCGTAAAACTTCTTAACGAGCATTCCATCCTCTTCTTCGGCAGTGTTGTCGTTGAAGTGACCAAAACAAAGGCATTTTCTGCACAAACCAGAGAGTTCTCCATCAATATGCTCCCTTCGAAGCTCCATGAACTTATCCCCCCGCCATATGTTACAGGTATTCTCTTCCAAAACATTTGGAAGGGAGCTTCCTCTCTCCTCAAAGTCCATTCCGCATCTCCAGACACTCCCGCGATAGTCTATGAACATGGCGTTCCAGAGTATATGGCATGGTGTTGATACATAGTTTGCGGCCGAAGGCTCTATTACAAATGCACCATCCTCAATATAGAATCGGTCGGTCTTTGTTATCATGGAGACCTTATCCTTCCATTTATTCAGAAAGGCCTCGAACTCATCTGCATTATTATCATCATATACATAGCTCAGTTCAACCGGTATCCCTGCATTGTCAGCCTTATCTATGAAGTATTCTATGCTTCTTTCCGTTTCGTCCAGGTTGCCGGGGGGCTGCACCCTGAGATATGTGTTTTGTTTTACAGCATCCAGACTGAATGTAGCGGTTGCTATGTCCGCACCGGAGGAGAGAATCCTGTCTGTTTTCTCACGAGTAAGAAGCTCTGCATTGGATGTTAGATTAACCCTGAGCCCGTAACGGGCTGTTTCGGCAAGGAAATGTTCAAATCTGCTGTATAGGAGAGGTTCGCACCCGTGGGATGTGCTGATAACAGGTTTGGGAGACATTGAGGCGGCATCGGAGAGAATTTTCTGTAATACTCTCTCTTCCATCTCACCACCGTTGAAATTCTGTGAGAAGGGGCTCTCCTCGGAGTGAAAGAGGCACTTCGGGCACTTCTTATTGCATGCGTTAACAAGCTGTATGTTTATGGATTTCGGTATGCTGTGCAGCTCGTCAAAGCGTTCTATAAAGTAGAACTCCCTGTCTGCATCCTCTGGATTGAAAAGCGTGTAGTCTGTCATGCCGAAGGAGAGGAACTCTCTGTCCTTCCGGTAGCCAGTGAGATCTATCGATACAAACTCTCCTTTAAGGCGGAATAGGGGGTTCAGTGAGGCTATCATCATTCCTCTTCCAGAGTATTTTGAGTATGCTCGCTTTATGAAGTCCCTTCGGCAGTCGGCATGGTGGAGATAAAGGAACAGTGCAGGACAGGAGTTTTCTTTCTGGTGCTTCTCAAGGATCTCACCCGGATATAACGATTTACCTCCCGCTGTGAACTTGCCGTCCGAACTGCTGTATAGATATAAAACTGCTCCCTCTATGGTGGAAGCTATCTCCTCTGCAAGGTTTCTGTCTGATTCTGTCAGGCATCTTGCGTGTATGATAAGGCTCATGTCCGGACCTCCGGCAGAAGATTTATAATATTACCGGCGGCAAACCCTTTAACAATTTCCTCGATCATTTTCCGCTTGCCCGTGGGCAGGACTACTACAGCGGTATTCTCCGGCAGTGCGGAGTAGGCAGTTTTATTCTGTCTCGTAACAACTGCCTTGTTTAGGTATTTGTAGCCGTGCAGGAAACTGTTGCTGTCCATGACGCTGACAATATTAAGACCCTCCAGGCTGTATATACTGTTCATGTTTTCTAAAGCCTTTTCGTGGATGAAAGGTGTGAGGGCAACCGGGGTTTTTTCTGCGGCGAGTTTCTCAAGAATAGGGTTCAGCGATTCGGCAGATTCCAGATAAGCCGCTTCGATGTGTGGTATCCACATGGGGAGTATATCGACCCTCTGGCGGCAGTGCTTGCACATTACGACAAACTTCTCAATAGGCGAGTAGTTCGTATTCGTCAATGCAAATGCCCGAAAGCCTTTATAGACAGATTCCTCTGAACAGGCGGGGCATTTTGACTTAACTGTGTATATGAAGTCTTCTCCGTCATTCCCCTCATAGTTGAAGGAGAATGATTCTTTTGAAGTGTTTATCCTCTGCCAGAGGTTCCGCCCCTCTATGAAGATATCCCTGTATTCTTTGTCGTCCATTCTGCTGAAGTTTACAGGGGGGCACTCTTTTTCGATATGCTCTATCTCGTCGGTGATAAAGCCTTTTTCTACTGCGTATAGATAATCCTCGGAGGCGGGATAGGCGAGTATCGGTGTTACAGCTATGTTGTATTGAGGGTTTGAACGTACCCATTCTATGGATTCCTGCGCCATGGAGAACGTTTCTGCGGGATCGCCGAAGATGATGAGTCCGCTGTGGAATATCCTGTTTTTGATTGTAAGATCCAGAGCTTTCTCAATCCGCTCCTTTGAGCTCTTTTTCTTCATGCTCTTCAGAACATCCGGATTAATGCTTTCTACGCCGTAGCCCACTGTTATGCAGCCGGAATCATACATGGCTGTGAGAAGCTCCCCGGATGCGGCCTGAATACGCATCTGGGCATACCAGTTTATTCCGTACTCCCTGATTCTTCTGCAGAACTCAAGGACTCTCTCCCTGTTGGCGGAGAACATGTCATCGCTGAGATAAAGGAAGTTTATCCCGAAGTTTTTTACAAGGTAATCGATCTCTTCGAAAACGTTGTCCATGCTTCTCTTACGGTATGTTCCTCTCCCCATGGGGTGATAGCAGAAGGTGCAAAGGTAGGGGCAGGATCTTGATGTTATGATCGATGCCGTTCTTGGATTGTCCACGGCGGAGAAATACATGAAATTTGATCTCGGGCGTGTTGAGAGGTATCGCCCGTAGTCTATTAGGTCGTGGGCAGGGAATGGGATGCTGTCCAGATCCTGAATAAGCTCCCTCGAAGGGGTCTTGAACATGCTTCCGTCCTTGCGGTATATTATTCCCCGGACATCTTCAAAATCGTCATTGCCTTTTATGCACTTGAAAAGCTTTGATGCCGTAATCTCCCCTTCGCCGATTATACCGATATCCGCATCGGTATTTTCCATTATCAGCTCCGGCCTGCTAGAGAGCAGGGCTCCTCCGAGCACTCTTAGCGCATCAGGTGAATGCGCCCTGCATGTCTTTAGGATTTCCCTTATAATCGTGAATTCGGTCACTATTGCCGAAACACAAATGGCCTCGGGTGCATGTTTTTCCAGGGCTGTTAAGGTATCATAGCGTGCATTGGAGCTGGATATGAGCTCCAGACGTACATCATTCCCATCATCCCTTAGTACGGAGCATATATAAAGGGCTCCCAGCGGGAAGCCCAGAGTGGAATCCATATATATATCCGGAAGGAGCATAAGGATACGCATCAGGTCTTCCTGCAGTCGTATGTGAAGGGGGTGAGAGTTACTGTCCGTCCATTTTCGGATATAGGTATGGCAAGGGCTGTGGACCATATATGACAGTTGTGGCTGTTGCTGAGCTGTGATTCACGCCATTTTTTGTATCGCTCATTACGCCAAACATTGAGAATACCTTCCTCAAGCACATTCCCCAGCATTACAGGGTGCTTATCGCAGGGGATGGAGCTACCGTCTGCATAGATGTACATTGTGTCCCATGCAGTTTTACAGGGGAGTGTTTCTCCTTTATCGAAGAAGGGGGGGAGTGAGGCGAGTTTGCCGTCTTTTGTATATTCAAGGGAAAGGATCCCGGAAACCCCGTCCACAACGGGAATCCATCTTTCAACCAAATGACTGAACTCCTCCCTGTTTCTTTCAGATATTACGCAGTTTACGTATATTAAAGCCGTTGAGTTGAGCCTTTTCTTAGCATCGGCGGCATAGAGGATCTTTTTCTCAATATCCTTCAATCTCCCCGGCGGCTGCATCTGGGAATAGGTCTCCTCGCTCAGGGCATCCACACTGAAAACGAGGGCGTGGAGGTTCTTTCTGCCGAGCATAAAGTCTATGTTCTGTTCATTCAGGAGTGTTCCGTTTGTGGTTATGTGTATGGGTATGCCATAGCCTTCGGCACTGGAAATGAAGCGTTCAATATCCCTGTACATATAAGGCTCGCTCTCGCAAGAAGGTGAAACAACGGGGCGTGTGCTCCATCCGGATATCTCTTTCAGCAGTGCTTCGGCGGTTTCAATGGGCATATCCGCCTCCGGAGTGGGTGATTTCTTGTTACCCATGAGTTCCGGCGAGTGGTAGAGGCATTTAGGGCACCTTTTGTTGCATTTAGGGGTGAGCTGCAGAGAGATGGACTGGGGGTATGCGAAGTATCTTTCGAAGTTGTCCTTGTAGTATGAGCTGAAGTCCTCTTTATCCGGCCATATGGCGTGGGAGAAGTTAGCATCGGGTGTGTCATAAAGGTATTCCGATTCCCTTTGGGATGCTGTAGCAAGCAGTTCTTTGTTTATGAATTCAAACCTTGCCTTGGTGAACATATTGTAGCTGAAAAGGGAGTAGGGCTTTTTTGATGCTCTATGCTTTTCCAGTGCTCTTCCGAGGATACCGGCATCGGCATCCACCGATGAAAGATGCATAATTACTGTATCGGAACCGGTAGGGCTGAGAAGCTGCGGAGCTCTTCTGTATGTGGAATGAGGCAGTTTTATGTCACCTTCGGCGCAGTATGTATCGTAGTCGGGCGTGCCAGAATTCCGCTCCATGATTATCAGGGAGCTTCCTTCGGGGAGCTGCTCGAAGGCTTTGCGGGCAAATACTACATCCTGCTCTTTCTGGCATCTGGCTATGACAAACATGGTCACCTACGCAATATGGTATGCGTAACAAGTCGGGTTCGCAATGCCCTTTTTGCCGTTGAAGAATCTGAACTGGCAGTTATTTGCGTTCCTTATGAAGCATTTTTTGCAGTGCGCATCAAAGAAGTCGCTTTCAAGCTCGCCCTTCATGTAGCTTCTGAGATCCTCCATGGCAGTGGCCCAGAAATCCTTGAGACTCAGCTCCATTACACTGGGGGTCTTTGAGGGCATGTGGTGGCAGGAGAAGTACCTTCCGCTTCCGTCCACCCAGAGGGCAAGGAACGGAACCTGGCACGGGTAGTCAAATCTCGGGAAATCGGTGTAGGGGGGGAGGGTGAGCTTGGTTTCATCGTCGTAGTAGTAGATTATAGGGTTTGTTATATTATCCACCTTATCCTTCCATTTCTCGAAGTAGTCGTGGAATATATGGCTGTTTACCTTGTTCAGGCAGCAGTTAAGCCCCACGTAGGGAAATTTTTTGCCAAGCTCCTTTTTTCGGGCAAGTATGTATTCAAGGTTTTCGACCACCTTCTCATACCTGTCGATACCGTGCATCTTTTCGTAAATCTCGGGACTCATTGCATCGAGGCTCACGGATATGGCATGCATGTTTTCCCTTTCGAGGAAGAAGTCGGCAAGGTCTTTGTCCATAGAGATGCCGTTGGTGGTGAGGATAATCTTCAGCCCCTTCTTCTCGGCATAGAGCACAGCCTCCCTGAACTTGTAGTAAAGAACGTTTTCTCCACCCGAATGCAGGTTGATCAGGGGTTTTTTCTCAAACTCCGCAGCTTGATCCATCAGGTACTTAAGCATCTCGAAATCCATGTCCGAGTTTCGTTCAGGTGATGTGCAGAAGGATTGGATATCACCGTGGTACTGGCACTTAGGGCACCTCAGGTCGCACTTTGTGGTTATCTCAATATTCAGGTACATGGGTGATGAGTACCGCTCATCCTTCTTGTAGTAGTAAACAACATCCTCCCACGGTGTCCAGAAGACATCCTCAGCGGGGCTCAGCCTCGCCTCGAAGATGGTGGCAAAAGAGCCTGTATCAATACTTTGTGCATCGATTGCCCCTTTCCTGGTGAGTATCTCTGCTCTGCATTTCGTATGGTAGATGATATCGGTATATCCGTAGTCTTTTCGTGTTCTCTGGAACTCCTGAAAGATTGATTGAAGGAGCCCTTTCCTCACATCGGCCCTTATGAGCTCAAGGAGGATGTAGTGTTCGGATTCTTTATCCATAACTGCGAGAATCCTGGGTAAGGTTTCTGCTTCTTTGGGCTCGATTGTGCCCCGTAGAAAGCTCAGGCCGTTATCTTCTATTTTGAAAAGAGCATATTTAGCGCTGAAGTTGTTGTATTTTATGATATTCTCTGCCAGTTCCGCATCCTTTTCGTTTGCGCATGCGGCCAGAACGGTTATATCCATGAGTATCCTCCGGGAACTGTGTACTATGATCTATCGTCCCTTAATATATGATCATTACCCTTTTAGGTAAGTCTTTTTCTGATTCCTCTGATTACACTGGAGGGGTGCTTTTTTTCACCATTGTGCTTTATTTCTGTGATTAGGAGTTTATCTTTTCCTGTGATAACAACAACACCCCTTTCGTCAACAAGGCTTATTTGACCGGGCATGGCGCAGTAGTTTTCCTTATCGTCATAAAGCTTTGCCCTTGTTATAATTATCTCTTCATCATTATAGTGACAGAACGCACCGTAAAAGGGCTCTCCAGAGGCTCTTATTAGACGTAGTATTTCAGTGGAGCTGTGCGTCCAGTTTATTCGTCCATCCTCTATGTTTCTCGGGTAGCACCTCATTGCATCCTTGGATTGAGGATCGGCGTAGCGTATGTGGAATTTGCTGTTTTCTGAAAGCAACTTCACTGTCTCAAGGAACGCTTCGGGGATAGCTTCCTCCCCCCATTCGTATATATCCTTTATATAAAGGGAATCGTCGTTTTTAATCTTCCTTTCGGCCAGTACATAGCCGCAGTCCAGCTCGCCAGCCATCATCCTATGGATAGACAGGTTAATATAGTCTTCATCATTGATAATCGCCCAGTTCGGGCATGCGTTCCCGCGATATTTAGGGAGATCCCCGAAGTGTGCATTCAATATGCCGAGGGGTACAGAACTTATCAGTTCATCACCGATTATCCTCGGCCAGTTAACACTTAGTATAATGTCTGCAGATAATCTGGATATTTCCCCGGAGCCTATCTCCTTTCCGTAGAAGGGCACACCCAGTCTGCCAGCAGTTTCCTGAAAATCTTGTTCATTTACAATGTATTCCTGGGCGGCGGGTGCCGTTGCAATAAAAGCGATGGGAAACCCTGATTCATGAATAAGCTGTATCGTATTCATCATGAAAGAGGTTCTGCCCATGAAACCGACCCTCAGCATGCCGTCACCTCCCTAAGCGAAACGCTGCGGCATTGGCTCAGAATATCACGAAGGAAGTCTTCCGTTCCGTAGACACTGTTATTCCTGTATTTCCTGAGGGTTTTAAGATCTACAGATGAAAGACTGTGCTCTGAAACCATTCTTTTGTAGGCGGACATATCAGCTGAATTCAGTGCAATGTGCACCGGATGAAAATCTGTGGTAATGAAGGTAGTTTCGGGGGTAAAGGCTCCCCATTTGAGGAACCTGTCACTCTCCGGCATATACATGTTCAGGTCGTCTTCCCATATGTAGGGGAGCCTGCAGATTGAACCGTTGTCCAGATGAAGGTTAAAGGGTTTCGGGTTTGGATTGAAGGGGGTGTAGCAGGACAGATCTGTTTTAATCTGCGGGTAGTGCTCAATAACTTCTGAGAAAAAAGGAGTGGACTGGAAAAGGGAGTGAGTGCGCATGGATTCAGCATCGGGGGCGAGATTAAGTAGATAGTCGAATACCTCTTTCACGCTCCTCCCCTGGGTGGATCCTTCCATCATATTCGGGTGTATTCCGATGGAAAAAAGGGGGGCATCGTTTATGCCTGCTTCACGAAAACCATTGTCGGTTATAAACCAATGGGCGGAGGTTCGGAATTCTTTGAGCAGGTCGGATACATAACCTAGGATCTCCGGCGATGCCCAGTCAGTGTCAAGTGTTATGAGGAACTCTTTGTCTGAGTCAAGATTAACCATTTCTGCGGAACTCCTTGTTCTTGATGAGGGATGTGTAAATCCTTTCGAATATCTCACCCGCACTCTTCTTCGAGTGCCACCTTTCGGCGAAGGCTCTGCTCCTTCTGCCGATATCTTTACGTTTTTCTGCATCGACAACGAGTTCCTTGAGTCTGTCGTAGAAGGTGTCTACTGTAGCGCTCACAATAGGGAGATCCCGGGCGTACTCCGGTATGCTTTCTCCGATACTATCCCGCCATTCGGGGTTTATGTAGCAGATGCACGGTTTGCCAAGCATCATCGCCTCACGTATGTTTGCCCCGAACCATCCATAGGTGAGCATATCGGCAACTATATCCGCCTGCATCTGGTAGTATTTAACATGCTTGTTGGGCACGTCGTTTACGAAAATCAGTTCAACGTTGTGCCCTTCCTTCTTGAGTTTTTCGATGGATGGTATGATTATGTGGCTGGTTTTGGCGTTCACATTGCCTTTGGTACGCTGATTATACAGCCCGACAGCATGGTATATCTTCACTGTATCCTCGGATATGCTCAACCGGTAGTTTGACGGTATAAGTAGATCCGGATTCCAAACTTCGCTGTCGAGGCAGTAGAACTCCGGTACGTCATGTGTTGAAGGATGCAGGTTGTAGTCCGCCTTGTGTCCTCCGTTGTGTACATGAAAATCCACCACAGAGTTTCTGTACTCCCCCCAGTGCTTCATTTTTTCATCTGAGCAAACCTTTGGTACATCCTTCCACCGGCAGATGGAGCATGTGTTGAAGTATCCCTGCTGTGCAAAGGTGCTTTGGAGTAGGCCATCGTGGCAGCTGTTGTTGGAGTAAACTATCTTTTTGCCAAGTTTCTTGAGCAGCTTTATATCCCAGTACTCGGGGAGGAACGGTATCCTGTTTCCCAGCCTGTACCAGTCTTGGAGCATCTTTATTCCACCCATGTTGGAGAAATGGAAGATGTCGTAGTCTTTGAGTGATTTAATATAGAATGCCAGGTGTTTAAGGTTGTCTGTTATACCGTTGTAGGTGAACTTGAAGTCCTCTCCGTGGTAGAAGATGTTGTTGTCTGCGCAGTCGTCGAAGTTAAGGGTGTCTGCTCGCCAACCCCTTTTGCGCATCTCATCGGCAATGTTGTTTGTATGATAGTAGCTTAGGCCAAAAAAAAGGACCTTGCCCTGTTTAGGCATAAACCAAATCCTCCGGATGTATTTGGCAGTATAGATATCGGCAATATAGCCGAATATATAAGATGATAATACCTTTTTATTCTCAAGGTATATACAGGAGAAGAAATGCTTTCAGAAATATTCTATAGAGAATTAGCAGACTGTGGAGGTTACAGCTCAGCAGTGGATTCTGTGGACTGCGTCATCCAGCAGCAGACAGGGGAATCATTTGGTGAGAAGTGGACTGTATACTCCAAAGAGAATGAAGCCGCCCAAAAGAGATACTATGAGATGCAAAAACGCTGGTATCTTGAGCTTTACGGTTTTGACAGCGAGGCATCGCTAGGTGAATATCTGCGCAGCTGCTCGGTTGTTCTTGACGCCGGATGCGGGCTGGGGCATAAAAGCGCCTGGTTTGCAGAAATGGCACCGGATACTACCATAATCGGGATGGATATATCCTCCTCCATCGAGGTGGCATCGGAGAGATATGGCGGTTATGAAAACCTGCACTTTGTTAAAGGTGATATAGCAGACACGGGGATACACAGTGGTGCTGTGGATTATGTGAGCTGTGATCAGGTTCTGCATCATACCACTGACCCTGGTATAACCTTTGATGAACTCGCCTCTCTCCTCAGCCCTGATGGTGAGTTTGCATGTTATGTATACCGTAAAAAAGCGATACCCAGAGAGCTCCTTGATACGTATTTCAGGGAGGAATGCATGAACCTCACCAAGGAAGAGCTATGGGAGTTTTCTAAACAAATGACTGAACTCGGCAGGGTTTTAAGCGGGCTTGATGCAAAGATAAACGTGCCGGACATACCGGCTCTCGGAATCGAAGGTGGTGAGTATGATCTGCAGAGGTTTTTGTACTGGAACTTCTTTAAATGTTACTGGAATGAGGAGCTTGGTGAGGAATCTTCTGTGATGATCAATTTCGACTGGTATTCACCCGCCAAGGCGGACAGATACAGCAGGGAAGAGTTTATGGAGATGGCGGAGAGGAATTTCCTGAAAGCACTTTATTTTCATACTGAACCTGCATGCTATAGCGGAAGATTCGGTAAGATATGACAAAAGTTCTTCTTGTGGGTGACAGTTTCGGCGTATCCCAGCTTATGGAGCTTATTCCGGTGGAGAGTATCTGCGGAATCGTCGGTGCCTCGGTGCGCCCCCGGTATATCAATGAGCTCGAGGAGCTATCCGCACAGTCGAATGCTCAGCTAATCATTCAGCCGAAGTACAATACGCCTGATTATACCGAGTTCTCCCGCAGGGTTCAGGAATGCGGAGCGGATGTGCTCATATGCAACTCTTACTCCATGCTCATAAGGGGTGATATCTTGGAGCTCTTCGGCGGCAGGGCATACAATGTCCATTATGCGCTACTCCCGCTCAACAGAGGACCAAACCCTGTCCAGTGGGCAATTATACGTGATGAGAGCGTTACAGGGGTTACAATACACCGGATGAGCGAAGGCTTTGACGAAGGCGAGATTATTTCATCTGCAAGGGAAGAGATCAGGGAAACGGATACATGGGTTAGCTTGAATGAGCGCTTGAAGCAGAGAGCCTTCGACCTTTTGAGCAGGACTGTTCCGGCTTTATTGAGAGAGAAGCCCGAAGGAACAAAGCAGGACGATAGCCGGGCCACCAAGAACCCCAGACTCACACCCGATTACCCCTGCATAGATTTTGATTCAATGACGGACAGGGGGATCTTCAATCTCATAAGGGCTCAGGTTAAACCTTTAAGGGGTGCATACTATGAAAAGGAGGGGGAAAGGGTGTATGTCGACTGCTACCTTTCCATGGAAGAGGTCGGCCGCTTGAGAAAGGATAGGGAAAGGGGCTAGTCAGTCCTCTATGGGAAAAGCTTTGGCAGGATTTCCATAGGCCTTGTGTCCGGCAGGAATACTTGATGCAACGAAGCTGTTTGCACCTATTATGCACCCGTCTCCTATCGTCACTCCCCTTTGAATAATCACATTTGGTGCTATGTAGCAGTTGCTGCCGATACTCGTTTCGGCGTACTCATAATCATCCTGGCCCCCGCTAAGCGCCCATTTAATAGAATCGTGGGAGTATATCTGCACACCAGCGGAGATAGAACAGTTATCCCCGATACTAAGGCCTCCCGAACCGTCCAGGACTGTGAAGGGGCCTATCCATGTGTTCTTCCCAACACGGACATCCCCGATCACAACCGAGCTGTCGTAAATAGAGGTTCCCTCACCGAAGCCTGCAAGACGTGCCTTCTCCCAGCGGTCCATAAGATAGTCGCCGGATGGGAGTATGCGGTTGTAATCCCTCTTCTTAGAGGCGATACGCTCCCTTAGACCGTGAAGGAAATCCTCTATTATGCTCATACCTATCCCTTAACGATGTCCATGAAATCTTTGGCGGATTCTTCAGGGTGGAACATTATCTTATCACCAAGAACCGTGCCGAATTCACCCGCAGCCTTTCTGGCGTCGTCATCGTTGATGAGGATGCCAGCGTATTCCACATACTCCTTCGGGTTCTGGGGGAAGCAGAGTCTGCTGGGGTTCTTTTCGGGATCCTCATCGAACCCTTCCGCCGCAACGGCACGCTCATCCTTGCCCGTGGGGTCGTAGTACCTTGAGCCCTCCATGCGGATAACGGGGAGACCCTTTACCCTCGCCATGATAACCATATCAAATGCGCTCATCGGGTAGGGGTCCAGCATGACATCAACAACTTCCATGTAGTCCTGGGGCTGTATATCCTCGAAGGCGATGCGCTCGGCGAAGCCCAGTTTGCCGAATTCACGTTTAATAGCATCTGAATGAGCGGGACCAGCGAAGAGTATGAAGGCGTCGGGGTTGTTTTTAAGTATCTCTGCAAGTGCGGAAAGATACTCCGAGCTCCCCTGTTGCAGTGTGAAGGCGAGTCCGCCCAGTATGATCTTTTTATCTGAGTATTTCTTCTTTATCTCCCCCGCCTGAGTTGAGGGGTATTTTTGGAAAAGCTCCTTTGCGAGTCTGGGGATTATCGCCCTGTCGCCGGTCTCCTCCTTGAGGACTCTTTCCTGGGTGAACACCGCTGTAACATCCGTATTTTCCGGACGGAATCCCTTGGGTCCTATATAGATCTGTTTCGGCGCAGCACGGAGTGAGAATACGAACTCAAGGGCGGTTGAACCCCCCATTCCCACAACGACATCGGGTTTTTTATCGGACAACTCTGTCCAGAGCTTGAGTGCCTTGCGGTATCTGGAATGCTCACGCCCCTTTTCACCGGAGGATGTTGCCCTGTGCAGGTTAAGCGGGGGGAATCCGCCTGTTGAAAAGAGTCTCTCGGCGGGTTCATGGGTGGCGTTACCCGTTCCGCTGTCCACGTTTATTACGGAGAATTCAGCCTCAGAACCGTAATTCTCCTTGATCCCCTTGAGCAGGGAGAATATCAGGCGGCTGTCCGGCTCAAGGCCGATTCCGTCTGATATGAATACGATCCTTAATGCCTCATCCTCAGCCATCGCTTCCTTGGCGGGTTTGAGTGCCTGCTTCTCCCTTATATCCTCATAGAGAGGCTTTATTATTTCATTGGGTGATTCCTCGGTTTCAAAGCCGGGGTTGCGGTGCATCCGGTTCATTATCTCCTGCAGGAAGAAGGCGAGATCAAGGTGCTCATTCTGGACTGCGCTCTTCAGCATCTCTGCAAAGACCGGATACAGATCCAGGTATTCTTTCTTAAGCCCGAAGGACTCTATAAAGAGGGCGTGGAACCATCCGAGAAGGTTAACCTTCTCCCTTTCGCTGAAATCCTTTGCTTCATCTGAGGTAAGGATATCCTTAAATATCCCGAGGGTTACGTTCGGCGAAGTAAAGGCGTGGAGTATGTATTGGGTAAAAACGGGTGAGTTATTCTTATCTCCGGCTTTAAGGGCATGGGTGGGGCAGTCCCTAAGCTCTTTTATAAATTCATTCTTTGCCCCTTCTGTTCCTTCCACAGCCCGCAGAAGATAGAGGATCGATGCGAAGATTATCCTGTTCATAGGCTCCGGTTTTTTGCCCAGCTCCTCAACAAGCCTATCCTTGATAATCTTTGAGTTCTCCGATTCCTCGGGATAGATACCCAGCATGTCCGCCATGCGGGCTATGAGTCCGAGCTCAGGCTTAAACTTGTTCGCAGCCACCATAGGTATAAGAATGTTTTCACGCATGGCGTGGATAAGTTTGGTATTCATCTCGGCATAGTTAGGATCAACCATCTTGAATTCGCCGAGGGTCTGCATGGTGGAGATGAGGTAGCCGTTAAGCATCTCCTCTTTAAGTCCTGCGGATATGTTCACCGCCATTTCGTAGAATTTTGAGTAGTTCCCTTTCTTGATCTCCGCCACTGCATCGGCGGGGTAGTTAATTCTCTGTTGTTGTTCGCTCATCAGTATCATTATCCTTTTCAGTATTTTTTCCGCTGGTGATCTCAAGTATCTGTTTGAGGATATGCAGAAGCTGGAGCATCTTCTTGATCAGCTCAACCATAACCCCGAAGAGATCCCGGAGAATGGACATCACCTTGTTATTCTTTATGTGCTGTTCCTCATGCCCTGCACGTACACCCTGAATGTCAATGACAGACTTGATATAGTAGGACTGCACATAGTGCATCAGTATGTTGAAGAACTTCTGCTCGTTGAAGATCTGCATCGTCTTCTCAAGCTCCTTCAACATGCTCATGCCGAGCTCCATGTTGTAGGGCTCCCCATCTTCATAGGGTTTGAGGACCTTCTCAACGTATTCATCGCCGATCTTATAGCCCTCGTAGAAGCGGTGCATAACGTCTTCGCAGTATTCTATACTCTCATCAACCCGCTCCATGGTGATATCCCTGTGCTCCTCACGGAGCTCATCGGTTATCTCCTCAAGATCACCTTTTATCATCTGATAGACATCCATGGAAGGCTGGTCTTTTATATGTTTGTCGATGGCATCGGCGAATGTCATCAGCTTGGTTCCGTGGATCTTTGCTCCCCCTTCGGTGGCGTTGATCACGGTTCCGCTGTAGTTTGCCACATCCTTGGTGTAGTACTTAAGGAAGGCGTTCCAGACCACTGATGTTTTGATCTCGGGAACGAAGTTACCCTCCACGGTGAGCGTTCTGTCCGGCTTGGAGTACTGCTCCTCCTTTTCGCCGTAGGTACTTCCTTCGGCGTGGGTTGTTTCATCGGGGCCAAAGGCGAGGTCCTGCCCGATGAGTATAATAGGATCACAGCCGAGGAATTCCAGCACCTTAAAGGCCATGTTCGCAGATGAGGGGCCTATGTCCAGAATACCCTTCTTGATATCGAGCCAGTGGAAGGTTGCGAAGTTTCTATAGACAACGATCCTTTCGCCGGGATAGTTCTCATAGGTTTTGGGGTGTACAACGGGGACTGCGGCGAGAAAAACCTTCTCCGCATCCTCTTCGGTAATCTCCTCGAAGAGCCTGCTGGTCGCTTCCACACGCTCGAGGGATGTCACCATATGGGGCTTAAGCCCGTGATTCTTCAGTACACGCATCGATGCGTCCACAGAGCAGATAACGGCCTTATCCTCCAAACCTTTGAGGAGATGGACATTCTTATTAAGGGAGGGACCGGTTGCCACTACGATGCCCGGCTTCCCCTTGAAGCGCCCTTCGAGGTCTTTAATCCCTGGATTGTCTATTATCTCATTGATGTTGATGAAGGTGTGCTCGATACCAATAAGAGAGTCGAGGGGATCGTTACCATAGAAGAGAACAACCTCGCGAACGGCATCCCGAATGGTGCGCATTACTCCGGAATAGTATTCCCTGTGGGCGGTGAAGGCGGCGGGCTCCTCTATGATGTTGAGCGCCTTGGCGTAGAACTTGTTTGCCCCCTTGAATAGAATGCCGTTGATAACGGGGTACAGTTCGCTTACATCCTTGCCTACGATGAGGTGAACACGCTGGTCACGGATGATCTGCTCGATATCGATGAACTCCAGAATATGGTGGAACAGCTCTGCATCCTTTTCAATGACTATGTATGTGCAGTCGTGGAAGTTATACATATCAAGATAGTTGAAAATGTTGTAGAGGAGTCCCATGCCTAGGAAATAGGAGACCTGGGGCACGTTTATCTTCTTGTCCATTATGGACTTTCTGGAGGCCCCCACGGGGTCGTTATTCTCATAGAACATGGTGTTCGTACGCAGGTTTATGAGGTTAGGGTACTTCTTGGGGTGGGCGGAGTTGATCATCTTGTAGCGGTCGCTCCGCTTAGTCTTGAGCATGAGCTGGTAAAGTTCGGGTCTGCACTCCTTGAGCGCACGGTAGTTCTTCTTCTCTATCATCATAAACCCCCGTATTTTATGGAGAAATGAAGGGAAAGCCGAAGCTCGCAAAACCTTCACAAGATACAGAGCTATACCACTGCATCCCATTAAGATCTTAGACTATTCATGGTTAACAGTCAACGCCGCTGAACGCTTTTTCCGAAGTATCCGAAGATCTTGAAAGGGGAGAGAATGATGGGATAGCAAATAAAAATGATAATAAATACCAATAAAGATGAGTCCAGATCATAAATATCTGATCATAATCTGTTTCTGGATCCGCATATGAACCATCGATCATCGGCTTCTTGTTTTCATGCTTTGATCATCAGAAAAATAGCTATTGCTTAAATGATTGATGGACCTTTCTAAAATATTTCAAAAGTGATCTTTATGATATTTTTTTCAAGATATTCCATTTTTTATTAAAGAACGGGCAGTGATCGACCGATAGAGATAACAGGTAAAAATATCCGGAGGCCGGTAAAGGAGTTTACTGGGAATTAAAGCCGCCGGGTTTGAAAAGAGAATAACTAAGGTACTGAAACAATCAGACCGGATGCTTCTAGATGTATAGGGGCGATCCGGTCTTTTTTGTTTAAGGGGGTGTATTTAGAGAAGGATTTTAATTCTTTTTTGTGGAGTTCTGCATAGAAGCTTTCGACGCAAGAGGCTACTAAGCAGGGTTATCCCGGATTCGACGCCCGGGAATAACAAGTAGATATGCTTAAAGACGCTCAGCCAAGGACGACTGAGCAAAGCCACACAAGGAGGACAGTATGGCTATGTATATTAACAACAATCTCCCTTCGCTCACTGCGCAGAGATATCTCGGTCAGACAAACAGCAAGTTATCTGACTCCATCGAGAAACTCTCCAGCGGTCTGCGGATCAATAGTGCTTCCGACGACGCATCGGGCCTTGCGATCTCAGAGAAACTGAGAGGGCAGATTAGCGGCCTTAAAAGGGCCTCACTGAACGCCCAGGACGGTATTTCACTTCTTCAGACTGCTGAAGGCGGTCTGCAGAACATTCAGAACATGGTTCAGAGGATGAGGGAGCTCGCTGTTCAGGCTGGTAACGGTGTTTATACTACCAACGACCGCCGCGAGATCCAGAAAGAGGTAGAGCAGCTTAAGTCTGAGATAGACAGGATCGCCTCCTCCACTGAATTCAACACAAAAAAGCTCCTTAACGGTGACGCAACGGCCCTTTGGTCGTCCGATAAGGGGAACATCGACGTAACTGTTAAGGAAAGGGTGGCCGAGGGCAACTACAACCTTAACGTAACTGTTGATCCCGGTAAAAACTACGTTTACAAGACCGACGTTATGACCCTCAACGAAGACGCCATCGGTGCGCAGATCGTTACAGGGGGCGGTGCTAGTGCCAACGAAACCAACATTACCTTCGTTGACCAGCCCGTAGGTCTTCCCAAAACCGGAACATCCTATTTCACAGTAACCGTAAGCTCCGGTGAAACCGCAGCTACCGTTGCATCCGGTATGAGTACGCTCAGCTACTTCCAGCAGTCCGGTTCCGAGTTCCTTGTTTCAGATGTAACACTCTCCACTTCCGGCTCTGCATCGGGCTATGTAGAAGTTGAAGCACTTGATAAGTTCTCCAGCGGCACTAGTGCGGGGGGCGATTTCCGTCTCCGTTTCGTAGACGCCAAGACTGGTGAGGTTAGCGAGTGGCAGACAGTGAGCTCATACTCCTCAACAGCTGGTGCTGTAACTATCAGAACCGATACAGCAGCTGGAGGCGATGCTGTTGACTCATTCAAGAACAACGACGGAACATCCATCGAGTTCTCAATTACCCTCGACGCCTCAGACACTGGAACAATCCAGAGTGGTGACAAGGTTCTCTTCAGCCTCTCAAGGGGTGTTGAAACTGCAGATTTCTCATCCTCCGGCGGCGGTACAATATCGATCTCCGACGGACCTAAGAATGCAGACGGACCTACACTCATATTCACCGGTGCAAGCTCGCTTACAACCCACGACAACGGCGATTCTACCATCGACTACAACAACGTGAGCGTTTACTACGCAGAGCTTAACGGCGATTCAGGCAACCTTGATGTGGGTAACCTTACCCTTAACTTCAAAGAGCAGGACAGCGACCACAGCAGCGATGCCGGCAAGACAACCACTGGCGACTTCAACATCGAAGTTAAAGGTGGCGGCGATGCGGCAACGTCCACAACAATGCTCAAGGATATCTCAAGGTTCACCACCGATGACGGACGCAACATCTTCGACAACACTCAGGAGCTTACCATTTACGGTAATGGAACCTCAGCAACAATCTATCTTGAAGGTTCCGATACGGTTTCCGACCTTGAAACTAAGCTCACCGATGCCATCGTAAAGGGTCTCGGTATGGGTGCTGTTACGGATACCAGCGATGAGTCCACCGAGGTTAACAACAACCTTGTGAACTACGTAACAGACGCTGATACCGTAGACAACAGCAACGAAGCTGTTGGCGGTACGTTCGTTATCCAGACCGCACAGCTCGGTGAGGACAGCAGGCTCTCCTTTATCGGGGATCAGGCACTCATCGACGGCCTCAGTGTTGCAACAATTCAGGAAGGTGAAAGCAGCGAGCTTACCGTTGAGGTAACCGATGCGCACACCGGTAAAACAGTTGGAACAGACACCGTAAACGATTTCACTCTCAGGGATGTTATCCAGGGTGTTGATGTTGAGATAGACAGCGATGTCGGCATCGATATCAACTGGGACAACACCAACAGAGAGGTAACCTTCAGCGCAAGCGGCGCCTCCGAGGATATCAAGCTTCACCTTGTGGACAACGCCATGGAGATGCAGATCGGTGCGAACGAAGGGCAGACAATCCTTGCGAATATTCCTCAGATCAACACTAAGTCACTGAACATCGATGACGTTCTGATGATCGACCAGGAACTCGCTCAGGAGTCTATAACAAAGCTTGATAAAGCTCTTGAAACTGTTTCGGGTGTAAGGGCGACAATCGGTGCTCAGATCAACAGACTGGAGTACACAATGGTCGGTCTTGAAACCGCCAGAGAAAACCTCACAGCTGCAGAATCCCGTATCAGGGATCTGGATATTGCCTCCGAGATGGCTGATTTCACTAAGAATCAGATCCTCTCACAGGCAAACGTGGCTATGCTTTCTCAGGCGAATGCACTTCCGCAGCTTGCGCTCCAGCTGATAGGGTAATAACCATTCCGTCCGGACAGGGGAGGGCTGACCCCTCCCGCCGGGTCGGTTAATTACAAGGTAGGTGTAGCATGGTTGAGATAGGAACTTACTATAACCAGACAAATGCACCTGACAGCGGCAGCGGAGCAAGAGGACAGCAGAACCAGAGTGTTTCGCAAGCTCAGAAGCTCAAGTACCAAAGCACTTCCGGCGACGCTGCCGGGAAGGTGTCTAAAAAAGAGGAGAAGTCTCAGATGAAGGATATTGAATCCGCCGTCGAGACTCTCAACGAAAGCCTCAGCTCCATAAACGTTAAACGCGAGTTTAAGGTGGAGGAGCAGCTGAACGAGGTTATCGTAAAGCTCATCGATAAGGATGAGGATAAGATCATCAAGCAGATCCCCTCCGAGGAGGCGATAAGGCTCTCCAAGAACATCAAGGAGATGGTTGGTCTGATTTATGATGAAACTTTTTAAAATATTTTTTCAGGGGTCCGGGCTCATCCGGCCCCTTTCTTCAATTTTTCCAATCAGATAAAACGATCATACAGCAGTAGTTTAGATCTCTAAAGTTTTTCAAAACCTGAACGATAATACTTGTGACAAAAGAATAGAAGCAGGTACTGAAATAATCAGGCCGATGTCTTTGGACTTACCAGTCCGGCATCGGCCTTTTTTTTGTCCAAAATTCAGCCTCAGCTTCTGATCAGGAGGTGTTCTTAGCGGGATACAGTAAGATTTTATACAGACTTAGAACAGTTGTTGAACAAGCTTAAGTAACTAACAAAAAAGAAAATTTCAAAAACGGCAAGGACGCCGGACATGAAAACACGGAGGTATAATCATGGCAATGTATATCAACAACAACATCCCTTCACTTACGGCTCAGAGATACCTGGGTCAAACAAACAATGCTGTAGCAGATTCACTTGAGAAGCTGTCCAGCGGATTGAGGATCAACAGCGCTTCCGACGACGCATCAGGTCTTGCAATTTCTGAAAAACTCAGGGGCCAGATTAGCGGTCTTAAGAGAGCTTCACTCAACGCCCAGGACGGTATATCACTTCTTCAAACTGCTGAAGGCGGACTGCAGAACATCCAGAACATGGTTCAAAGGATGAGAGAGCTTGCAGTTCAGGCGGGTAACGGTGTTTACACCACAAACGACCGCCGCGAAATCCAGAAAGAGGTGGAACAGCTCAAGACAGAGATCGATCGTATTGCTACATCCACTGAATTCAACACTAAGAAGCTCCTTAACGGTGACGCAACAGCTCTTTGGTCATCCGACAAGGACAACATCGACGTAACTGTTAAGAATAAAGTTGCAGAAGGTAACTACAATCTTAACGTTACAGTTGATCCCGGTAAAAACTTTGTTTACAAGTCAGACGTTATGACCCTTAACGAAGACGCCATCGGTGCTCAGATAGTTACAGGCGGCGGCGCTAGTGCAAACGAAACTAACGTAACCTTCGTCAGCGAGCCCACTACTATGCCCAAAACCGGTACAGCTTATTTCTCAGTAACAGTAAGCTCCGGTGAGACTGCGGCAACTGTGGCATCAGGTATGAGCACACTCGGTTACTATGAGCAGTCCGGTTCAGAGTTCCTCGTAACAGATGTAACTCTTTCCACTTCCGGTTCTGCTTCCGGTTATATCGAAGTTGAGTCACTCTCCAAGTTCTCCGGCGGCACAAGTGCGGGCGGCGACTTCCGCTTACGTTTCGTAGATGCCAAGACCGGTGAAGTGAGCGACTGGCAGACAGTAAGTTCCTATTCAACCTCAGGCGGAGCAGTTACCATCAGAACTGATACAGCAGCAGGCGGTGACGCGGCTGACTCATTCAAAAACAATGATGATGCTTCAATTGAGTTTTCCGTTACCCTCAACGTATCCAACACAGGTACTATCCAGAGTGGTGACAAGGTACTCTTCAGCCTCTCAAGGGGTGTGGAAACTGCGAACTTCTCATCCTCAGGTGGTGGTACAGTTCAGGTTTCCGGCGGACCTCAGAACCAGACAGGTCCCTCACTTATATTCACCGGCGCAAGCTCACTGACAACTCACGATAACGGCGATTCCACAATCGACTACAACAACGTGAGCGTACACTACGCAGAGCTTAACGGCGAAACAGGCAACCTTGATGTGGGTAGCATGGTTCTTAACTTCAAAGAGCAGGACAGCGACCACAGCAGTGATGCAGGCAAGACTTCCACAGGCGACTTCAACGTTGAGGTTGTTGGCGGCGGAGAAGCAGCTACTTCCACAACAATGCTTAAGGATATCGCCAGATTCACCACCGATGACGGACGTAACCTCTTCGATAACACTCAGGAGCTTACAGTTTTCGGTAACGGCAAGGAAGCTACCATCTACCTTGAAGGCTACGACACAGTTGCAGACTTCGAGCAGAAGCTTACAGATGCTATCTCAAATCAGCTCGGTATGGGCGCAGGCGTAGACACCAGCTCAGAAGCTACAGATGTTAACAACAACCTTGTAAACTATGTGGCGAGCGGTGATACCATTGCGAACTCCAACGAAGCTGTGACAGGTACATTCGTAATCCAGACTGCTAAGCTTGGTGAGGACAGCGGACTCTCCTTCATCGGAGACCAGGCACTCATCGATGGACTCAGCCTTGCAACTATCCAGGAAGGCGAGAACAGTGAGCTTAACGTTAAGGTTACCGATGCACACACTGGTAAAACAGTAGGCTCCGATACGGTTAACGACTTCACACTCAGAGATGTAATCCAGGGTGTTGATGTTAAGGTAGACAGCAGCGTCGGCCTCGATATCAGCTGGGACCAGGGTGACAGAACGATGAACTTCAGCGCCACAGGCGAAACCGAAGACATCAAGCTTCACCTTGTGGACAACGCCATGGAAATGCAGATCGGTGCTAACGAAGGTCAGACAGTTCTTGCAAACATCCCCGAGATTAACACTAAGGCACTCGGTATAGACGATGTTTACATGGTAGACCAGGAGCTTGCTCAGGAGTCCATCACTAAGCTTGATAAGGCACTTGAGAGAGTTTCCGGAGTTAGAGCGACCATCGGTTCTCAGATCAACAGACTTGAGTACACCATGGTAGGACTCGACACTGCCAGAGAGAACCTGACTGCAGCCGAATCAAGGATTCGTGACCTTGATGTTGCCGATGAGATGGCGAAGTTCACTAAGAACCAGATCCTGTCTCAGGCAAACGTGGCTATGCTTTCTCAGGCGAACCAGCTTCCCCAGCTTGCACTGCAGCTTCTCGGATAAGGTTCAAAAGGGACAAGTCAGTAAACTTAATACATATAAAAAGGGCGGCCTTTCGGGGCCGCCTTTTTATTTATCTGGGAAATTCATCATCCTGAGAATTTCCCTGGCTAATTTGATTTATGGAATTTCCCGTCCATGGAAATTCCATTGCTGTTCGGGCAAGGAGACCTTGCCCTCTCGCACTTCCGGCTTCGTGAATTGGGCAGAGCTCAATTCAGCTTCGCCTTCAGGGCTTCCATCCCTGGAAGCCTGTTGAGTAGCAACCTTATTTGCATGATTAGCATAAGCTTTCATGGACGGAAAAATATTCAGATAGATAAAGGAGTTTTTGAGGGGTTGTTAAGGGGTGGTTTGTTCCTAAAAAGCACCCCTTAAGTCTTTTCCATACATAATCATATTAGAAATAAGTCACTAACATATTTGTCTTGCGCTTATGCGCCACATACTCTTTCGCATTAACTGCGGTAATCGGCATTTATGGCGATATACTCCCTTGTGAGGTCGCAGGTGTACACCTTGCGGGCGTCGGAGCCTGCATTGAGGTCAATGGTTATCGTAAGTTCGTCCTGCTTCATAATCTCTGCCGCTTTTGATTCGAGTTCAGGGTTGATAAGCAGTCCACCTTCGACGTATTTGAGGTCCTCGAAGTAAATATCCACTTCACCCTGCTCGCAGTTAACACGGCTTGCGCCGATGGTGGCCATGATTCTTCCCCAGTTCGGGTCTTCACCGTGGAGCATTGTTTTGAAGAGGGGTGAATTGGCAAGGGCGAAGGACAGTATCTCTGCATCCTCCGGGCTTTTTGCTCCCTTAACATTAACCTCGCAGAGCTTTGTTGCACCTTCGCCGTCACGTACGATCATCTTTGCCAGTTCGAGACAAACCCTTAGCACGGCGGCTTTGAACTCGTCCCTATTAGGGATGATTCCGCTCATGCCGTTGGAGAAGAGGTAGACAGAATCGTTCGTGCTCATATCGCCGTCAACGGTGATGGAGTTGAAGGAATCCTCGGCCGCTTCCTTGATAGACTCATCCAGGAGATCCTGATTAACCATGGCATCGGTGGTTATGAATGCCAGCATTGTTGCCATGCCGGGTGCGATCATGCCTGCGCCCTTGGCGGCTCCGGCTACGACGTATGCTCCGTTATCCGTTTCCACCAGGACAGAGTATTCCTTGCTTACGGAATCTGTGGTCATGATAGCTTCGGCGAACAGGTCGGACTGGGAAGAATCCAGTTCATCCACAAGCTCGCCGGTCTTTTCGACCATCCTGTCGACGGGGAGCGGAACGCCGATAACACCCGTGGAGTTGAGGAGAATGCTTCCGTAGGGAACGCCTATTTCAGCCTCAAGGGCGGCGGCTATGGTCCTGCAGTCCTCAAGACCCGCTTCACCTGTACATGCGTTTGCGTTGCCGCTGTTAACCGCAATGCCGTAGTATTCCTTCCCCTTGCCCATAACTTCCTGGCAGTAGAGGAGGGGAGCGGCCTTGAACCTGTTTTTTGTGAATATGGCGGATGCTCTGAACGGAACCTCGGAGTACAGCAGGGTGAAGTCGTTCCTGTTTTTACCGTTTCCTTTGATATCAGCGGATACCGCTGAGGCTGTGAAGCCGAGGGGCGTACATACGCCTGCGCCTTTTATATGTTCCATGATAATCTCCTATATCAGTCCGGCGGTTTCTTCCAGACCCGCCGCTATATTAAGGTTCTGTACAGCCATGCCGCTCGCACCTTTAATAAGGTTATCGAGACAGCTGACAATAATGACCATGTCACCCTTCTTGAAGAGGGCGATATCTATGAAGTTCGTATCCTTTATGCCGGCAAGGGAGGGTGCGGAACCGTCCTCAATGAAGCGGACGAAGGCTCTGCCGCTGTAGTATTCCTTTATGCACTCCCTGAGCCGCTCCTCATTTACCTCGGACTTGAGGTAGATGGTGGTTTCGATACCTCTAATTACTGGTAAAAGATGGGGGGTGAAGGTTACCTCGGTATCTTCCGAAGCCCTTGAGAGGATATGGTTTATCTCAGGATTGTGCCTGTGGGAGAAGACACCGTAGGGCTTAAAATCCTCATCTACCTCACAGAAATGGGTCTTTGAGGAAGGCTTCTTACCCGCACCGGAAACGCCGGACTTACTGTCCGCAATGATGAAATCCTTCTGAACCAGCCCTTTCTTGAGGAGGGGGAAGAGGGGTGTTATCACCGATGTGGGGTAGCATCCGGGGTTTGCTATCATATCGGCTGATTTCAGCTCTTCGGTGTAGATCTCCGGTATGCCGTAAACGGCCTTTTCGAGTAGCTCAGGGTATTTGTGCTCAACACCGTAGGTTGTTTCGTAGGTCTCTTTGTCCCTGACACGGAAGTCCGCACTGAGATCCACAACCTTCTTACCGCTGGAGTGGAAGAAGTTTGCGGCCTCCTGTGAGGCGGCATGGGGGAGGCAGAGGAATACTGCATCGCATCGGTTTGCCACAGCGGAGAAATCGTTAGGGACCAGTTTATTATCCACAACGCCCCTCAGGGATGGGTAGATTGAGGAGTATGTCTCCCCTGCACTGCTGTCGCTTGTGAGATCGGCGATCTCGAAACCGGGGTGACGGCGAAGGATCTTAACCAGTTCGAATCCTGTGTAGCCTGTCGCTCCGATAACCGATACTTTCATATATATCCTCCTGAACAGGGCTCCAAGCCCTTCTTTGGTGTGAATCGTACAACTTTTTGCGGGTCTTGTAAACGGAACTGTTTTGTTCTAAGCTCCTCTGGATGAGAATCTCAATCTATGTCCAGCCCGGTTCAAAAAAGAATGGATACGTCGGAGAGTTCGACGGAGTACCGAAGATTAAGATAGCTGCTCCCCCTGTGGAGGGTGCTGCGAATAAGGCCGTTATTAAATATGTATCCAAAACCCTTGGTTTGTCGAAATCCTCGGTGAGTATCGTTTCCGGTGCGATGTCCAGATATAAAACCATTGAAATAGAAGCAGATATGAAGCCCGAAGAGGTGCTTTCAATCCTCAGAGGCCGAGAAGGTTAAGCCAGAAAACGAAGGTGAATATGCTGAATGTCGTTGTTGCGACGATGGTACTGCTGGCGGCTGAGGGGCTTCCGTCCATGGTGGCGGCGAGTACATAGTTCACGGTGGCTGAGGGTGCGGCGAGCATTATGACCATAGTCTTTGTGCCCACATCCAGATCGATCCCCCATATTTTAAGGATGATAAAAGCGATAAGTGGCAGGCCGATCAGCTTCATAACAAGCGATGCCCCCGTTGGTGCTATATCACCTTTTAGAGCGGCGAAACTTATGCTTGCTCCCACACAGAAGAGGGCAAGGGGGAGGGTTACTCCGCTTATTATATCGAGTGTTCGGTTTATGAAATCGGGTATCCCGATGTTGAGAGCCGCCACTACTAAACCTGCCACACAGGCTATGGCGAGGGGGTTGAGCAGTGTGTTCTTTATGAAAGGGACGAAGCTCCTTTTTTCACCGCCGGGTGAGCTAATGCTCAGGGCGATTACAGACATAAAGTTAACATAGGGTACGATGATTGCCATGAGAACGCTGGCATACATAAGTCCCTGATCGCCGTAGGCATAGAAGCTGACCGGCAGGCCCATATATGCGTAGTTTGCCCGGAAGTTGTTCATTGCGAAGGTTCCAAGAACTTTTTTGTCAAACCCCAGTGCCTTGCCGGATATGAAGCTGAGGATGAACATCAGCAGGATCGACACAACGATAATGCTTATTGTCCGCCAGTCCAGAACGCTGCCGATATCCGCCTGGGATATCTTGTAGAAGAGGAGCACCGGGAGGCAGACATTGAAAATAAGGCGGTTCGAAGTTTTGATGAACTGTTCATCTATGAGCCCCCCCCTTCTCAGGAAGCTCCCCACCAGCAGTACGATAAATATCGGCAGGACAATGAGTATTATCTTAATCATAGATTTTTTATACAGCATATCGCTACGAAAGGGAACAGGATGTTAGAATGATGGGCGCAGGCTTGCATTTTTTATACCGTTGACGTATAAATACAGACTAAAACTGGCGGTGGATTTATGCCCGAATTTAGCCGTTTTTTTACCGGCTCAAGCCTTAAATACTGGTACATTGCCTTCGTTATAAGCCTTGCATGGCTTATCGGCTCCATGGTGAATGCAAGGGCAGTAACCCAGTATGAGGTAACTCTTTACGATAGAGACGGACAGGTCAAGGATGTGAGGATTGTGGACAAATACCGTCTTCAGGCGCCTGAAAGTCTTCAGGTTCCGAAGTCATACAGGCCTATCAAGCCTGTAAGCTTCCTTTAGTTTTGCCTTAATCTTTGTAAAGAAAAGAACTTAGTATAGGAGCGTTTCTTGAAAACCGATAAGGTCGAAACTTACCGAAGTATTAAATTTAGATGGAGATATGAAAGTATCGTCAATCCTGCATTTGAGGGTATTTCAGAATTATTTTCCATCCCTGCAAGCCTTGCGGAGGTCTTCTCCAAAAAGAAGCTCTCCGAAGAGGAACAGGTAAACTGTTTTCTCGACACCCCCCTTCGTGATCTGCTTAACCCCTTTCAAATGAAGGATATGGATAAGGCTGTAAAGCGTATTGGTGTAGCCCTGGAGAAAAACGAACGTATCTGCATCTACGGCGATTACGACGTGGACGGAGTTACCTCCGTTTCTCTCCTTTATCTCTTCCTGCGTGAAGTCGGCGCAGCCGTGGACTATTACATCCCGAACCGTCTGGAGGAGGGATACGGCCTCAACCTTGAGGCGATCGATGAGATCCGCTCCCGTGGAACATCGCTTATCATCACTGTGGACTGCGGCATAAACGCCGTGGAGCAGGTGGAAAAAGCCACCGAGATGGGGATAGACGTAATCGTCACAGACCATCACCAGCCGGCGGAGGTTCTGCCGGATAAGGCTGTGGCGGTGGTTAACCCGATGCAGGAAGACTGCCCGTATCCCTTTAAGGAGCTTGCCGGGGTCGGTGTAGCCTTCAAGCTTGTTATGGGGCTTCGCTACCATCTGCGTGAGAACGCTTCCTACAAAGGGGATCTCCCCAATATCAAGCAGTATCTGGATCTTGTGACCCTTGGAACCGTTGCCGATGTTGTCCCAATACTGGGTGAGAACAGGATCTTTGTGCGCCACGGTCTCAAGATTCTCTCGGAGAAGGATACGAGACCGGGTATATATGAGCTCAAGCGTGTAACAGGGCTCGAGGGCTCCCGCATCGGAACCGTTCAGGTGGGCTTCGCCCTTGCTCCGCGAATAAATGCTGTGGGGAGAATGGGTAGCTCGGATAAGGGGCTTAAACTTCTCATAACCGAAAACAGGGATGAGGCGAGGTATCTTGCCAGAGAGCTGGATCAGGAGAACCGCTTCCGCCAGACCATAGAGAAAGAGATAATCACCGAATCCTATGACCGGATCGAAAAGGATAAGCTCCATGAGAAGTATAAGGGGCTTGTGCTCTATTCCGATGAATGGCATCAGGGCGTTATCGGTATCGTGGCCTCCCGCATAGTTGAGAAGTTCCATAAACCCACCATAATAATCACTGCGGAGAATGGTGTAGGCAAGGGCTCTGCAAGGAGCATCCCCGCCTTCCATCTTTACGAAGGGCTTAAAATGCTGGAGGATCTTCTCATAACCTTCGGCGGACACAAATACGCCGCCGGACTTAAGGTGGATATGGACAATATCTCCGCCCTTCAAGAGCGTTTTAACGAGGCTGTGGAATCAACCCTTACCGATGAGGACTTTATCCCCGAATTAACCATAGACACCTTCCTTCGTCCGGACGATATTAACAGGGAGCTCATGGAGTGGCTGGAGAGGATGCAGCCCTTCGGGGCGGGTAATAAGGAGCCCGTTTTCTGCATGGTAGGCATGCGGAAAACCCAGAACTTCTCCTATGTCGGGAAGGAAAAGAACCATCTTAAGGGTTATCTTGAAAGGGAAGGGCGCACATTTGATGTTATAGGTTATAATATGAAGGAATACGAGGAGCTGGTGGAAACCGGCGAGTATTTCGATATTGTCTTCTCCCCCGTTCTGAACGGTTATTACGGAGGACGCTATATACAGCTGAACCTGAAGGATATGCGGCTGTCGGATAGAGAATGAGTAATACAAAAATAATACGGTTAATGGATATCCAGGACCGCCTCGTCAAGAATGGCGTCACGGAGGGACTGGAGAAAGTACATAAAGCTTACGTATACGCCGCCCAGAAACACCGGGGTCAGCTCCGTCAGAGCGGCGAACCTTACCTTTCACACCCTCTCAATGTGGCCTATATCCTCGCAGAGATGAATATGGATCTGGACACCGTTATCGGCGGTCTTCTCCACGATACCCTCGAGGATACCGATGCCAGCTATGATGAGCTTGAGGAGCTTTTCGGTGATGATGTCGCCTTTATGGTGAACGGCGTCACAAAGATAGGCCAGATAGAGTTTAAATCCAAGGAAGAGAAGCAGGCGGAGAACTTCCGCAAGATGCTTATCTCCATGTCCAAGGATGTGCGGGTTATCCTCATAAAGCTTGCTGACAGGCTCCACAACATGCGTACCCTCGATCATCTCCGGGAGGAGAAGAAGGTCCGCATAGCCCAGGAGACTATGGATATATACGCACCTATGGCGCACCGCCTCGGTATTGCATGGATAAAGTGGGAGCTTGAGGACAGGTGTTTCCGTGCCATAAACCCCAAGATGTACTACGAGATCTACGAGAAGGTCAAGTTTAAGCGGGGTGAGCGGGAGCAGTATCTGCTCGAGGTTATGCAGAAGATTATCGATGAGCTTAAGAACAGCGGCATTGAGGCAGAGGTCACTGGCAGGCCGAAACATTTCTACAGTATCTACAATAAAATGGTAAAGAAGAAGGCGAGCTTTGAGGAGATATACGACCTCCTCGCCCTTCGGATTATTGTTGAATCGATACCCCACTGCTACGGCGCCATGGGAATAATCCATAACCTCTGGAAGCCTATACAGTCCAGGTTCAAGGACTATATCGCTATGCAGAAATCGAACCTTTACCAATCGCTCCATACAACGGTTGTTGGCCCTAAGGGTATGGCCGTTGAGTTCCAGATAAGAACCAGAGAAATGCACAAGGTGGCGGAGGAGGGGATCGCTGCCCACTGGAAGTATAAGGAGGGGAAAGTCTTTGACCCGCAGGAAGATAAAACCTTCCGCTGGCTCAGAAGCCTCCTCGAACAGCATGACCTTAAGCGTCCCATAGACCTTGTGGAGGCGCTGAAAGAGGATGTTCTTCCCACCCAGATATACGTCTTCACCCCTCAGGGTGATGTTATGGAGCTCCCCGTAGGTTCCACACCAGTGGATTTCGCCTACTCCATCCATACGGACATCGGAAATATGTGCAGCGGCGCCAAGGTGGACGGCCGGATGGTTCCCCTCAAGTACCGCCTGCGAAACGGCGACAGGGTAACCATACAGACCAGCGCAAACCATAAGCCCAGCCGTGACTGGCTGAACTTCGTTAAGACAAACAGGGCGAAGACAAGAATTCGCAACTATATACGTAAAGAGGAGCGTGACAGAGCCATCGAGCAGGGCACAGATCTCCTTGAGCGAGAGTTTAAGCATAACGGACTGGATTATCGTGAGGTGTTTAACAAGGATGCCAACGTTAAGAAGGTTATGGAGAAGTTCGGTCTGAAAGAGGCTGAGGATATATATGTCGGCGTCGGCTTCGGCCGTGTTTCCCCTAAGCAGATAGTCCATGTTTTTGTGGATGAGGAGAAGGAGAGGCACACCGATGAGGATGCAGAAAGCCTCGTTCGGGAGCCGAAGAAACGCACCGAAGAGCCCTTCATAATAGACGGTATAGACGATGTGCTGGTTAAGGTGGCCAAATGCTGTAACCCTCTGCCCGGGGATGATATCGTCGGCTATATAACACGGGGGAGGGGTATCGTTGTGCACAGGCACGACTGCCCGAACATAATAAGCGGTTCCATCAACGATGAGCGGCTGACCCCTGTGGAATGGAGCAGGGAGAAGATATTCCGTATGCCTGTAAGCCTTAAAACAGTTATAGCGGATAAGCCCGGCATGCTCTTTGAGATTGCCAACGTTATGCGTGATATGGGTATAAATATATCTAACATGCAGTCCAGCAGGCTGGATGACGGCTTTGCAAAGCAGGATTTTATCATAGAGGTAAAGGACAAGAAGGAGCTCAAGACTGTTGTGAGCAAGCTGCACAGCCTTGAAGGGGTGCAGAAGGTCTCCACAAGCCAGTACGAGATGGCTAAGAATCCTTCATAGGGAAACGGCCTGAGGCACAACGGGATTAACATAACCCCGTATGTGCCTATTTGTTTTAAACCTTAGATATTAAATGGAAAAAAACCAGGTCGGGCCTGCCGTTTTATTCAGCGAAGAAAGCCGGAATAAAGCTGTACCGGCAGGCGATTGCTGATGGTTGGCGGGTGTTAGGCTTTCTCTACTTTGCCGGCTTTAAGGCACTTGGTGCAGACCTTCTTTCTCACAACGGAGCCGTCCTGAACGATTCTCATCCTGTGCACGTTAGGGTAGAATACCCTTCTGGATACGTTGTGTGCGTGGCTGACTGTATGTCCAAACATGGGGCCTTTGCCGCATATGTCGCATCTTTTCGCCATTGCTGTGTCCTCCTTGCAGTCTCTCAATACTCTTGATCTAAAGAGCTTGAAATGCTACCATAAGCCATATGGGCGATCAAGAGTTTTTTTCCCAATACGAAGGAGTATTAGATATGGAGATCACTAAAAAAACTATAATTGCAGATGTGCTTAGACATAACCCGAAGACCTCTGAGGTTTTCGAAAAATACAATATGGGATGCGTAAGCTGCATGGGTGTGGCAAACGAGAGTATCGAGAAGGGCTGCCTTATGCACGGGCTCGATGTTGAAGAGGTGCTTGCGGATCTTAAAAATTTCCTGAACTCTTCAAATTCCTGAAAAAAGAGGTTATAGTCCCATCCTGCAATCGGATTAATAATGTTTGGAGGAAGGAGCTATTAAACGTATAGAACTTGATTTTCAGGACAATTTATTTATCTACTCGGAAGATCTGCGTCCTCAGGTGGAACGTTTTCAGAAGTACAGCCACGGCGGCGGTTTCGAGGATTACGAAAGGCTTAAACCCTCGGATTTCTTCGGGAACGATGCCCCCTTTAATGTTGAGATAGGTATAGGCAACGGCGAGTTCATCGCAGGGTATGCGGAAAAAAACCCGGACCAGAACTACCTCGGCTTCGAGGTTATGAAGCGGATCTTCAACCGTGCCGTTAAGCGTGCGGGTAAGCTCGAGCAGAGCAACGTCCGGCTCATCCATTTCGATGCAACGTTCTTCGTTACCATCCTTGAGGATGAATGCGTTGATAACTTCTATGTTAATTTCCCCGATCCCTGGCCCAAGAAAAGGCACAAGAAGCGCAGGCTCCTGAAAACGGAGTTCATAGAACTGCTCACATCCAAGCTTAAGCCCGGCGGGAGCCTCTATATGGCCACCGATCAGGCGGACTATGCCCAGGAGATCATGGAGAATCTTAAACCCTTGGACTCCCTTGAGACAGCCTTTGACACCGTTTGTGTGAACGAACTGGTGGATTATCTTCCCACAAAGTATTATCGTAAGTTTGCAGACGAAAACGGCGTATTCTTCTTCCGCATGGTGAAGAAGGGCTGAGTATACGGCTCGAAGGGGGCGGCATATGAGAGTTCTGCTTGCACTTATTTTCCTGTTAACAGTATCAACCGCCTATGCCGGAGATATTTATGTTGTGCGCATCGACGGCGTTATCAGCAGTTTCACATCGAAATACATAGAGGAATCCCTGGAGAAGGCTCAGGCCGAAGACGGGGTTCTGGTTATGAAGCTGGACACCCCCGGAGGGCTACTCTCCGCCACACGGGATATCGTCTCGACACTCCTAGAAAGTAAGACCCTCACCGTCACCCATGTTTCACCTCAGGGCTCAAGGGCGGGTTCTGCGGGGAGCTTTATAACCCTCGCCTCCCACTACGCCGTCATGGCAGAGGGATCAAATATCGGCGCCGCCCATCCTGTTAACATCACCGGTGAAGATATAAAGGGTGATATGCGGGAGAAGATTGAGAACGACACCATAGCCTTCATGCGCTCCATCGCAGAGAAGAGGGGGCGAAACCCCGATATTGCGATCCAGATGGTGAAAAACTCCCTGAGCCTCACATCTATGGAGGCTCTAGAGGCGAACGTAATCGATGCTGTGCTTAACACGGACGATGAGCTCGCCGGCAAGCTTAAGGAGGAGTTCGGCGTTACGGGGAACGTGGTGTACCTTGAACCCACAACCCTCCAGAAGGCGGCATTCTTCCTCAGCGATCCTAACATCCTCCTTATCCTGCTCTTTATAGGCATCCTCGCCATCGTGCTTGAGTTCAAGATGCCCGGAACCTTTGTCTTCGCCGCAGTGGGGATCTGCGCCATTGTTATGTTCCTCATGGGGATAAACATAATCCCTGTGAACTGGCTTGGTGTTATCCTCCTTCTCGGTGGTGTCGGGTTGATGGCTGCGGAGGTGTTCATACCCAGTTTCGGTCTGTTGACCCTATCCTCCATTGTGTCCATAGGCTTCGGAATGTACCTTATGTTCGATCGTGAGGGGAATATGGGCGTTCAGGTAAGCTGGGTTACCATAGTTGGCGTGCTCACTGTTTTCACCACCCTTGCCCTTGTTCTCGGCAGGCTTATCGTTAAGGACTTTCTGCGAAAGCCCGCAACCGGTCTTGAAAGTATAGTTGGCAAACAGGGGCGAATTATGAGCTGGGAGAACGGCGAGGGGAAGATATACGTCCATGGCGAGATATGGACTGCAGAATCGAAGGATGGATTTGAGAAGGACGACACCGCAGAGGTGGTCAGTATAGAAGGAATGAGACTTGGAGTAAGGAAGGTATGAGCGACGCATTTAAAGAGAATATCGATTACCCCGCAGAGTACAGCTACAAGATGGTGGGGGATGACACCAAAAAGTTCAGAGACAGCGTAAAGGCCGTATTCATGATGAAGAAGGTTAAGGATATGAGCGAACGCCCCAGCAGCAAGGGGAACTATGTGAGCATAACAGTAACCGTTGAGGTGGGGAGCTACGAGGAGCTGAGAAGCTTTTACGAGATGATCTCCCGCATCGAAGGCCTTCGCTACCACCTTTAGGAATAAGGAAAGGGCTCCCGATACAGGAGCCCTTTTTCAGTCCAGGAGGTGTGTTCCTATTTATCCAGCTGGGTGCATCTTATAAGCCCCTCTTTTATAAGGGGCCTGAAGCATCCGTTGCAGGAGATGCAGCCCGAGGGCTCTTTGTCTCCTGATTTCCATCGGTTTATTATCCCGGGCTCTCTGATGAGAGGGCGGGATAAGGATACCATATCCATCCCCTTGTCGAAGGCCTCTTCTATCTTCTCCAGGGTTCTGTAGCCGCCGACACTTATGAGCGGGAGCTTAACACGCTCACGTACCTTCTCAGCATATTCGAGGTTGAATCCTTCGTTCTGCCCCGCTTTAACGTCTGACTGAACAGGTGTTTTTTTGCCGGAGCCGGGTGTTCCGGCACTAACCTCTATATGATCAATCCCCGCTTCCTGCAGAGCCTCAGCCACAGTCACGGATTCCTCCGGTTCGAAACCGCCGTCGATGTTGTCGCTTCCGTTCAGCTTGATGCCCACATGGAAATCCTCGCCAGTCTGCTTTCGAATCTCGGCATATATCTCCATGAGGAAACGTGCTCTGTTCTCAAGCCCTCCGCCGTATTCATCCTCCCTCCGGTTCAGAAGGGGGGAGAGGAACTGACAGACAAGGTAGCCGTGGGCTCCGTGGATCTGAACACCATCGAACCCGTATTCCTTTGCACTCTTAGCCGCAGAGCCAAAATCCCCGATTATGCGTTTTATGTCATCCTTGCTTAATGCTTCGGGTACTGCCGGATACTGAGGGGAGCTCACAGCGGAGGGTGCAACGGTTTTGCCTCCGGTCGCCTTGCCGGATGTCTGCCCGCCAGTATGCACGAGCTGGGCGATGATCTTCGAGCCCTTGAGGTGCACCGCTTCGGTGAGCTTCCTGTACCTGGCCGGGTCTTCGTCACCTGTCATTCCGAAGTGTCCGGGGAGCTCCTTCCCCTCGGGGGAAACGAAGATGTAGCTGCTTATGATGAGCCCTGTTCCGCCATCCGCCAGATCCTCATAGAGCTTAACGGCCTTGTCGTTGGGGCTTCCTTTTTCATCACCAGCTCCCTCGCAGGTGGCCGAGCGTACCGCACGGTTGGAGACATGCAGGTTGTTCAGTTTAATCTCTTCAAAAAGTTTCATTGATAATCCCTCCATAATTAATTCTGAGCTTTACAAAGGATGACATATAAGTGTATACGTGTCCAGTACCTACATTTAAAACAGGTACTATCATAAATGTAAGTATAGGTGGGTATATGGAACAGGGCTGTGTTAATAAGAGTCATAAGAATCGTGTGTATAAATGTCATTTTCAGCTGGCGCTCATGGTTATCGGCGGTAAATGGAAGCCGATAATTCTGTATTATTTAGGCAAAGGGGGCGTTATGCGTTTCGGCGAGCTTCGCCGTGCCATAGGGGGCATAACGGAGAAGATGCTCGTTTCCCAGCTCCGTGAGCTTGAGGAGGATGGACTTGTCCACAGGGAGATATATAGAGAGGTCCCCCCGAAGGTTGAATACTCCCTGACGGAATTCGGTATGACGCTGATTCCGATTCTGGACAGCCTCCATGAGTGGGGGATTAGCTATGAAAAAGAGACTAAGCTAGCCGAAGATGGTGATAACGGCCGTGAGGCTGGCTGAGGCGAGCAGTGTTGATGTTAGTATGGTGGCTGCCAGCAGTGATGTGGGGCGGTTGAAGCGTATGGCATACATCAGCGGCAGGAGCGCAGAGGGGCAGGAGGTCTGGATAAGGGCAACGTTCCTCTCTATACCCTCAAAGTGGAGCATATCCATAATGGGTATGGCGATGACCGGCGATAGCACAAGGCGGATAATAACTGCCGCCGCCACAAGCCTTATCATGCTCCGGCTGAGCTTGATGTTTGCAACCTGCATGCCGAGTATAAATATGAATACAGGAAAAGCCGCCTGACCGAGATAGGAGGTTACCTTCATTGCAATCGCCGGCACGGGGATGCTGAATGTTGTAACGACAAGGGCGAGTACAGCGGCGTGGAAGAGGGGGATCCTGAGCATATCCTTAAATGCACCGAGCCTGCTCGATTCTCCGCTGGAAAGATATATAGCAACGGTGGTGAGCGGAAGGTTGAATGCTATGAAGGTTAGTATCGCATAGTATGAGGCGTCTGCGCCGTAGGTGAAATGGATAAGCGGAACCCCGAAGTTGCCTATATTTATCATGGAAACCGAGAGTATGAAGGGTATCCGGTTTTCCTCGCCGGAACGCAGAACTATTGCCCCTATCCAGCCTATGACAACCATCGCACCTGTGAGCAGAAGCATAAACAGCAGATGATCCCCCAGTTCGGGGAGGGCGATATTATGCTGGACAAGCTTGTTGAAAACGGTCATCGGGGCGAGAACGAGCAGGGTGAGATCCGTTATCTCCTTAATGCTCCCCTTCTTCCTCCTCTGGTAGAAGAAACCGCAGGCGATGATAAGGAACATTGGTACAATGGACTGCTCGATAGTCGTAATAAATCCCATCCACATTAACTACACCCCATTACAACCAATTACAATAAATAAAACATATCAGCGAGTGCTGTTTCATTTTGCTATATGGTCATCCTGAACAGTATACGGATGCTTATTAAATAGGTATAATTGAGGATATTTCCATATCTGCATACTGTGTGCTTGCAAAAACTGTCTAAAAATTTTATTCTATATGTCTTATAAAATATAAAGCTGTTTTGGAGTGCTTATGTCTTTCTTCTATGACATTTACAAAGGTATGGAGCGTTCGTTTTTTAATACTCTGACAAAAAAAATTGCAGGCAATATCGGATTTATCATTCTATTTCAGGTGATAATACTTGTCATTTCTATCCTTAGCAAAGGATCAGAGCAGGGTTCCGTTCTCACAGGATTTGCGGGAACAATCCTTATTGTTCTCAGTGTGCTTGGGATATTGGCTTCGTTATTTTCGATATTCTTTCTCAGAAGCCTGATAGTAACCCCTGTCCGCAACCTTTCCTCTGTGCTGAAAGAGGTCAGCGAGGGGGAGGGTGACATCTCCATGGATATGCCCTCCAAAACCTATGACGAGATGGGGGAGCTTGCAACCAACTACAACAGTTTTATGCAGAGCCTGCGGGACATTATCGGCGATATTAGGGTTCTCGGAGTTAATATCGGCGTTGAATCAGCAAAGGTTGTGCGCAATGTGGATACGGCAACGAGTGAAACGAAGCGTCAGGATACCCTGAGCGAAACGGTTTACCAGGCGAGCACAAGGGCAACCGATGCCATAGAAAGTGTAGCGGCAAACTCCGTCCAGATAAGCACCTCCACTTCAAACAACCTTGAGTTTGCCGAAACATCCAGCGGCGAGCTTTCGGATGTTACAGAAAAGATAAACGAAGTAAGCGGGATGCTTAACAACTTCCAGAGTACGGTCAATGTTCTTGCGGAAAACTCGGAGAATATACGTACGGTAGTTTCCCTTATAGAAGACATCTCCGACCAGACAAACCTCCTCGCACTTAATGCCGCCATTGAGGCGGCAAGGGCCGGTGAGGCCGGAAGGGGCTTTGCCGTTGTTGCCGATGAGGTGCGCAAGCTCGCCGAAAGGGTTAAGGACGCCACAGAGGAGATCTCCGGCAATATCGACAGCATGGTTAAGCAGGTGCGTGATACAGCCGAGGAAACCGAGGAGATAAACCAGCATATCGATATGACCAAAGAGGTCGTTGGGAGAACATCGGAGAAGTTTAATCAGATGGTTGAGGACTTCCGGCAGACCGATGCGGGGCTGCAGAATATTACCCAGGCCCTTGATGATATGACAAAGCTTAACGATGATATACACAGCAACGTATCAGGCATCCACGACATCGCTCTCACTATCACCAGGATGATGGACGATTCCACCGAATCAACAGGGGAACTGAATGCCAAGATAGAAACTATACAGGAGCTTGTTTCACGTTTCCGTATCGGCAGAGGAGCCTACGAGGAGGTTCTTTACAAGGTGGAAAATTACAGGGACGAGGTTCAGGAGGAGCTGAAGAAGTTCTCAGCAAACGGGCTTAATATCTTCGATAAGAACTATAAGAAGATAGAGGGAACGGACCCTCAACAGTATTCCACAGCCTATGATGTAAGGGTGGAGGAAACGTTGAGGAGCATATACGACAGAGCTGTGAATGATATCAGCGGGTGTATCTTCACCGTGGCGGTGGATGAAAACGGCTATGCACCCTCGCATAATACAAAGTTTTCCGAGCCCCAGACGGGGGATCCGGATCATGATACTAAATTCAGCAGATATAAGAGGATATTCAACGATAAAACTGGAAGCCGTGCGGTGAAGAATACCCAGAAATTCCTTCTGCAGGCCTATGTCCGTGACACTGGGGAGGTTGTTAACGACCTCTCTATGCCCGTTTATGTGAACGGGAAGCACTGGGGAGCTCTGAGGATTGGCTTCGATCCCTCAATCCTGCTCAATTCTTGACAGAACCTCATAAACAGCGGTGAGGAGGTTGTCGGTTATTACCTCTGCCGGTATATTCTTCTCCTTGATAAGCTCACCCTCGCCGTAGCCTGTGCGCACCATAATGCCGCAGGCTCCGGTGTTCTCAGCAAGCTTCATATCACCCTTTCGATCGCCGATAACAAACATACGCTCCCTGTCCACTGGAAGCTCCGCCAGAGCCTTGTTCACCATTCCGGGGGAGGGCTTTCTGCAGTCGCACTCCGCGGAGTACTTCGGATCCTTAGAAGAGCTGTGGTGGGGGCAGTAGTATAGTGCGTCAATATGTGCACCCTGTGATTTGAGCTTCTCTTTCATAAGGGTGTGGAGCATGTTTACATGGTTCTCATCGAAATATCCCCTGCCGACCCCCGCCTGATTCGTTACAACAACAACCTGAATACCGTGTTCGTTGAGTATGCGGATAGCCTGGGCAGCAAAGGGGTACAGCCGGAAATTCACCGGATGATTAATGTAGCCCGATTCGATGTTGATTGTGCCGTCCCTATCTATAAAAACTGTCGGTAATCTCTCCATTTTCATCCTCTGTTTTTTTGAAGCGTTTATGTATAAGGTACCACTGTTCGGGATATCTGCTGAAAAGATCCTCGTAAACCTTGTTCACCCGCAGGGCGAGATCGTATATCCGCTCCCTCGGCTTGAGAGATTTATCCGGTTCGATGGGGGGATACATTATGAGCTCGACCCCCTCGTTTGTTCGCTTAAAGAAGGCGGGGAGGAGGGGTATATCCATCTTTGCCGACAGGGTAGGTATACCTTTGATGAATGTGGTTTTTATACCGAACAGGGGGACCATGATACAGTCCTTCATCGTAGCGGAATGATCCAGCAGGGCGGCGATGTTGACCCCGTCGCCCAGCAGGCGGAGCATATCTTCGGTGCAGTTGCGGTGGTGGAGGTAGGTTATCATCTCCGAATCCCCACGCAGTTTCTGCACGAGATTGTCGATCTCGGGATCCTTGAACCGCCTGGCAAGAAGGCCAAGATCCTTCTGAATATAGTTTCTGTACAGTCCGGAGGAGAGCTCCCATGAACCGAAATGGGCGGTGACGATGAAGTATGTCCGCTCGAAGTCGGGCTTTTCCCCTATGAAGGTTACCTTAAGGCGGTTCTTAACGAAATCCTGATCGATCCTTCCGTTGTAGAAGCTTTCCATGAAGCTTGCCATGTTATGCCTGCACGCCTTCCTCGCAGTCTTAACCGGGTTCTCTGCGCCGATAACTCGGGCGTTCTTTATGGCTGCTTTGCGTCTGGAGGGGGAAAGATAGTAGAGGAGTGTTCCGAGGAAGAAGCCTGTTCTTCTCAGGCTGTTGAGGCTGAGTCTGCCCAGTACGGAATAAAGCGCCTTAACCGCCAAGGCTTTCATTCAAAGCCTCCAAAAATCGGTCCAGCTTATGTTCCGCAGAGGAGCGGAGCTCATCCATGAACGCATCCCCGTCCGGTACGCATCTATCCTCCTTAATGAAGACGGCCATCTCCTCTTCGTTGTGAACTGTGCAAACCATGCCGTGCTTTGCGGCCATGGAGTATATCTCACGGAAGTTGTGCATATTGGGCCCCACAGCGGCGCATTTGCCGAACTGCAGAGCCTCGAAGATGTTGTGTCCCCCGACATCGGCTATGGAGCCCCCTATGAAGATCTTGCGGGCATGCTTATACAGCGGTTCGAGCTGACCGAAGAGATCCACAACCACCGCTTCGCAGTTTTCATTGAAGGTTGTGAGCCTGCAAACACGGAGTCCGGCACGCTTAGCCTCTTCGTATACTTCAGAAACCCTGTTCATGTGTCGGGGGGCAATGACAACCCTTCCCCGTTTGCCGCTCTTTATCCATGCGTTGAGGGCGGCCTCTTCCTCACCCTTGTGGGTACTGGCGGCGAAGAAGAAATCGGTTCCGGCAAGGGGTGCCGCCGCCTTATCCTCTGGTTCAAGGTTTACCTCGTAGTACTTGATGTTTCCGAGAACCTCTATCCCTTCTGAGGAGCCCTTTAATTCGGTGAAGCGGTCCCTGTCCTCCCCGCTCTTGGTGAAGATGAACTCGAAGGACTTAAGCAGAGGGGAGATGATGAAGCGGATCCTCCGGTAGCTGTTCATGCTGCGGTCGGAGATCCTTCCGTTTACGAGATAGAGCTGTGTATGCTTTGATGCTGTTGTTATGAGGTTGGGCCACAGCTCTGTGTCAACTATAACAAGAGCACGGACGTTCATATATTCGATAATATGCCTGATGGCGAAGGAGTTCTCTATGGGGAGAAGGAAGGATGCGAAGGGCTTAAGCTCCTTCTCGGCGATATCTTTGCCTGTGGCTGTAGTGGTACTTATAATTATTTCGGTTTCGGGGAATCTGTCCTTGAGGTTGCTGATGAGTGTCTTGAGACTGCGTACCTCTCCAACGCTTGCGCAGTGGAACCAAACAGAGCTTTCCGGAGGCTCGGGGAACATTATGAAGCCGAAACGCTGGAAGTAGTCCTTATCCTCCTTCGTCCTCAATGCGGCCAGATAACCCAGCGGAAGAATGAAAGGAACAGCTAATAGTATGAATATGTTATATAATATCCGTAGAATGGCCACGGGTCAGCTCCAGAGTTCTTTTTTCAATGAATTCAACATCCTTTTTAACTATATCAGGGTCTGTATTTGCAGAGACGAATACAGGTTCTCCGTAGTGTATTTCCACCCTTGAAAAGGGGGCGGGGAGTACGAATCCGTCCCAGCTGGCGAACTTCTTCCGTTTCTTGCAGTTGAAGATAACGGGCATCAGCACCTTATCTGTAATCTTTGCGAGGTAGACAGCACCGGGTTTGAACTTATAGACGGGTCCCTTTGGTCCGTCCACCGCTACTGCGCCGTGCCACCCCTCCTTCATGATCCGCTGGGCGCCGAGAAGCGCCCTTGTTCCATGCCTGCTGGAGGAGCCTCTGGCTGTACGGTAGCCGAAAAGTTCGGCAACGTAGGCCATCATATCGCCGTCCTTGCTGGCGGATATGATAACGGCCAGCTTCTCCCCCCGGTGGTAGTGGAGCACAGGGAATATCTGATTGTGCCATGTGTAGAAGACGACGCTTCGTCCCCCCTCAGTGGCTTTTTCTAGATTTTCTTCCCCTGTAACCCTGTAGCGGAAGGTCATGCCGTAGAGTATCAGAAGGCGTGCCGCAACAAAGAGAGCGGCTTTTAAAAATATCTTCTTCATAGATTTTCAAAAAACGGTTCAGCCCCCGATCTTTTTAAAACCCGCAATTATAGTAGTATTATCATTTTATGTAAACGCCCGATTTAAGCCCTCCCTGAGCAGACCGGATATATCAGAAGAGATTTATGTTGAAAAAGAACCCCTGCGGGTGTTAAAAAGTCATTCTCTAACGGAGTGTGCAAAATGGAAATAAGAGGAACAACTGTTGTCGGTGTATATAAGGATGGTAAGATCGCCGTTGGTGCGGACGGTCAGGTATCCTTCGGCAACACGGTTTTAAAGCATAATGCAAAGAAGGTAAGAAAGATATACGGCTCCAAGGCGATATGCGGCTTCGCCGGCTCAACGGCGGATGCGTTTACCCTTATGGAGCGCTTCGAAAAGAAGCTTGAGAGCTACAGCGGTCAGCTTCTGAGGGCTGCGGTGGAACTAGCTAAGGACTGGCGTACGGACAGGTATCTGCGCAGGCTTGAGGCTATGATGATCGTTGCCGATGAGAGTCAGCTATACATAATAACAGGCAACGGGGATGTGGTTGAGCCCGAGAAGGGCGTTGCCGCCATCGGCTCCGGCGGGCCCTATGCCCAGGCCGCTGCGGTGGCATTATCCGAAAATACGGAACTTTCCGCCGCCGAGATAGTCACTAAATCATTGGAGATCGCCGGGGATATCTGTATCTACACGAACCGGTGCATCGTTATTGAAGAGTTTGAATAAAAGAGAGAGGAATCTTGAAAGCTATAGAACAGGAAAATCTTACACCGAAACAGATCGTTGAGGAACTGGATAAATATGTAATCGGCCAGAAGGACGCTAAGAAGGCTGTGGCCGTTGCTCTGAGGAACCGTTGGAGGAGGCTCCAGCTGGATGAGAAGCTTCGGGAGGAGATTTCCCCGAAGAATATTATCCTTATCGGGCCCACCGGTGTTGGTAAAACCGAGGTTGCCAGAAGATTGGCAAAGCTTGCCGGCTCACCCTTTATCAAGGTGGAGGCGAGCAAGTTCACCGAGGTGGGCTACGTTGGGCGTGATGTTGAATCCATGGTGCGTGATCTGGCAGAGATCGCCGTGGGCATGGTGAAGCATGAGAAGCGTGAAAGCGTTATAGAGAAGGCCCAGCAGAACACCGAGGAGAAGCTTCTAGATCTTCTTCTGCCCAAGAAACCGGGGTTCTCCGAAGAGACGGACAGCGGTACGAGGGACAAGTTCCGTGAGAAGCTCCGAAACGGCGACCTCGAGGAGAGGATCGTAGAGGTCGAGATGAGCGAGCAGGGTCCGCAGGTAGAGATCCTCTCCAATGCCGGCATGGATGACCTCGGTATGAATCTCGGGGATATGATGAAGAACATGTTCCCCGGCTCCAAGAAGAAGCGGAAGGTCAAGATCTCCGAGGCGAGAACATACCTCGAGCAGGAGGAGGTCAACCGTCTTATAGATATGGATGATGTAAAGGACGAAGCTCTCCGCAGGGTGGAACAGACAGGGATCATCTTCCTCGATGAGATAGATAAGATCTGCGCCCGTGAGGGTGCATCAGCCAAAGGTGGAGATATCTCCCGAGAGGGCGTGCAGAGGGATCTGCTCCCCATCGTCGAAGGCTCCACCATCAATACGAAGCACGGCATGGTTAAGACAAACCACATACTCTTCGTTGCCGCAGGTGCTTTTCATATGGCCAAGCCCTCGGACCTTATCCCCGAGCTTCAGGGTCGTTTCCCCATACGTGTGGAGCTTGCCTCCCTCGAAACGGATGACTTTATACGCATCCTGAGAGAGCCGGAGAATGCACTTACCAGACAGTATACAGCGCTTCTCGGTGCAGACGGGCTTACTATAAACTTCGATGAAAGCGGAATACGCCGCATTGCAGAGATCGCCACCGAGGTAAACAGAACCTTAGAAAACATCGGTGCCAGAAGGCTGCACACGATACTCGAGAAGCTTCTTGAGGAGATATCCTTCGAGGCTCCCGATATAGATAGCGATTCTATTACAATTGATGCAGAATACGTTGACTCCCACCTCGCTGACATCGTCGAGGACAGGGATCTCAGTAAATATGTTTTATAATTATACTCAGGTGAATTAGATGAAGAGAATTCTTGCCGCACTGCTTATTATTACACTGCTCCCCGCCGCTGCCTTTGCCCGCTTTGAGAAGCTTGCAAAGGATGTGGACTCCATGTTCAGCCGTATGACAGGATACGTTGTTTCCGTTGAGGGGAATGAGATCTATACGGATCTCGGTTTTGGCTCGGGAGTTTATCCCGGTCTGGAGATGAATATCTACCGTGAGTCCGAGGAGATAGTGCATCCTATAACCGGGCAGGTGCTCGGCAAGAAGAAGGCTCAGGTGGCTGAAATACGAATAAACGAAGTATTCGATTCATACTCTACCGCCTCCGTTCTTTCAAAAGAGAGTGAGCCTGTTAAGGGGGACCTCGCAATCCTGAATCCCCCCGTACCTGTACAGATAAACTATAAGGATATCTCCCGCAGGCTTCAGCTCCTCCTCAAGGAGGATATATCCTCCGGTAAAAACATAGTAATAAAGGATAGTGCCGATATCGTCATTACCTTTACCCAGGCCGAAGAGGGGGGGATCCGCTACGAGGCAAGGGATACAAAGGCGGATACGCTCATCTCCTCAAACTTCTACTCCGATATTGAAACCGGTGACGGTTCAGGCAAGCTCACAAGGGACACACTCATGAGTGAGCAGGTGGAAGAGGAGTATAAGGGGATGTCCGTGGGGCACATATTTAATGATAAGGATATTCATATCGCCACAGTCGGCTACGAAAAGGTTGATTTCTACCTCTTCAACGGTGAATCCTTCTCATTTGTTGACAGCATCAAAGATATTGACAACGTGGTCAGCGTTGAGGTTATGGATCTTAATAAAAACGGCATTGATGAGGTCTTCATCAGCAGGCTTCAATATGGAAAGTTTGTTAAGACAAATATCTATGAGTATAAAGGAAATTCATTTAAGCAGATTGAAAGCGGTCTTCCCTATTTCGTAAGAGCAGCTTATGACAGAGGACAGAAAGTGCTTGTTGCCCAAAAGCTGACCTCGGAGGGTGAGTTTGTGGGCCAGATACAGAAGGTTGTTTATTCCGGTCGCTACCAGAGGGGTGAAGCCATCGATGGAACCGTCGGTGTCGGCATCTTCGGGTTCGGTTACAGCGATATTACCGGAGATGGCCTTGATGACGTATTATATATAGGTGATGACTACCACCTTAATGTTGAGAGTGAGGACGAGGTTATATACACAACACTCGATACCTTCTCCAAGACCCCCCATTTCTTTCTTATAGAATACGAAAACCTCTCAAGCGACATCGATAAACTCGAGGAGGAGATGGAGGAGAACCCCTTTCTTGTTGAAGAGAAGAGGAAATACTTGAAGGGAAGGGTGTTTGTTAACAGGGACGGTCGTGTATATGTTGTTAAGAACGTTGCTCTTTCCAAGGTCCTGCCAAATACAAGGTCATACAAAGCTTCAACATTCAGTGTTTATGAATGGACAGGTGACGCCCTCAGCAGGGTATGGGAATCGGATAAACTTGAGCCTGTTATTGCAGATTATTATATGTACGAGGAGTATGGGCGTACGTATCTCTTTCTGCTCCGCAATATCTCAATGGGGATGTTTAGGGGTAAGCAAAGTCAGTTGATCTATATTGAAACAAAGTGATAGATTACTAAAGTTCGTCATGCCTGATGACGATAGTATTACTTAGTCAGGCGCTTAATATGGAAAGGTTAACAGGTGTAAGTTATAATTCTTTATGCGTTTTACAAAGATTTAATTTGAAAAGCCATGAAGAATAATATAGTATTTAAAAACTGCTCAGGCAAAAGCCAAAAAAAACATTGACCAGGAATATGCTGTGTGATAATTTTCTTGGTGTTGACAGGGCTCTTGCCTTGTGGTAGTTTTTAGCGATTGCTATAAGGTAATTGAGACAAAAAAAAGGTAACAAAAAAAGAAAACCTTTAAGAGTAAAAACCTACAGGAGGAAATGGTATGAGAAAGCTTTTGGTAGTTCTCATGGTACTTGCTTTCGCTTCAACTGCTCTCGCGGTTGACGTAAAGCTTAACGGATTCTTTAAAGTAAAGGGCGGATACTTCCAGAACAAGTATTTCGCAAGTGACGACACCCAGACTGAGCAGTGGTGGGAGCAGGACGGCGAAGTTTTCGCTAAGTTCGAAGTTGAAAAGGGCACAGCCGTTTTCGTAAGAACTGAGTTCCACGACGAGACTTGGAAGTCTCCCGATGGCGGCGCTGACGAAGACATCACTGTTGAAAGAGCATGGATGATGCACGACTTCGGTTCTGTTGCAGTTCACGCTGGTCTTATGAGCGGTGGCGGCTGGTCACACTCTTTCGGTAACGATGTTGGCGGTAAGTACAGGGTTAAGCTTACTTCTAAGCTCCCCATGGGCTCCCTCGTAGCATTCATCCAGAAGAACGCTGAGAACGGATACGGTCTCGCTCCTACTGATGATGAAGACTCCGAGAAGGATGACAGCGATACTTACGCAGTTGGTATGAAGATGAAGATGGGCGCACTTTCCGTTGAGCCCCTCCTTGTTTACACTAACAACTCCGCTGCAGTTATGGACGGTGACGACGATGGCATGAAGAAGACTTCTCTCGATGTTGGTCTTGCTGGCGACTTCGGCGCTCTTGGCTTCGAGGCAGAGCTTGACTACGACTCAGTAACTACTGATGTAGCTGGCGCTGAGGACTACAACCTCTACGGTCTCTATGCTAACGTGTTCATGAACATGGGCAACCTTACTCCCGGTTTCATCTTCGCTTACGGTTCTACTGACGAAGATGCTAACGTTGGTTATGACTTCGACGACGACTTCGACTCCGCAATCATCCTCGGTGATGAGCTCGGTGTTGGCGGCGGTGACGACCTCACTGGTATGACTCTCTACGCTCTGTACCTCAACGCTAAGCTTTCCAAGAAGGCTAAGGCTTCCGTACAGTACGCTTATGCTACTTCTAACTGGGATTCCGACACTACTGCTTCCGGTTTCGCTAACCCCGAAGATGGCGCAGCTCAGGAACTCGACGTAGTTCTTAGCTACAAAATCACCGACGCAGTTGGATACAAGGTACAGTTCGCTTACGCATCTGTTAACGATGATGTAAAAGACGACGCTGACCCCGCATACTACGCTTCTCACGAGCTTAAGGTTAGCTTCTAATCTAGCTCTTGATATGCTAAATAATAAAGCCCGCCTTATGGCGGGCTTTTTTTATGTCTATATGTATGAAACCCTTGATTATATATCCTGTCAGGTCAGATTCATTTCACATCCCTCCCGTGTTTGACATGTTGATATTTAACGTTTTTTCGTTTTTAGTTCTTTTTGTATCAAGCCTATGATGTCAAATACTTCCAATTCATGATGTCTACTACTTATCAATATAGCTGAAACAAGATTGTGCAGATTCTGCACACTGTTACAGTTAAGCACACAGGATATCCTAGTGTATGAGTATAATTATCTGATGCTGCGTAAGAACATTTGGTGTATAAATGGCATGGAATTGGCTTAAGTTGTGCCAGACTAAAACTGGAGGTACACATGAAGAAGTTAACTTTATTCTTACTCGTAGCAACACTTGCGATAACAGTGACCGCATTCGCAAGATACGGCAATCAGGGGAATGGAAGGGGGCAGGGCCCCGGCATTGAGCAAAATCAGAATGCAGGCTACAACAGCCCCTGTCAGGGTGCATACGGGAACTGCGGCAATGCTGCTGGAGCTGAAAGACCTTGTCCTGCCTATGATAACGGGACAACCCCATGCGGCACAGGTGGATGCGCACAGGGTAACCGCTATAACCCCTATGACGAGGAAACATATTACGAAATACCCGACGCAGAAGAGCAGTCAGATCTCATCACAATGCTTAACGAAGAGAAGCTTGCAAGGGATGTTTATGCTGCGCTCTATGAATCCACAGGCCTGAGGCCTTTCTATATGATCTCCATGTCAGAGCAGAGGCATATGTATGCTGTCAAATCACTGCTGGATAAATATGATATCGTAACAACGGTATACGATATGGAGCCGGGGCAATTCAGTGATGAGACAATTGCTAACCTTTATACCAAACTCGTTGAGAAGGGACAGGAATCTGCAGAGGAAGCGGTAAAGGTTGGCGGATACATCGAAGAGCTTGATATCAAGGATCTTCGTGATTCCATTGAGGCAACAAACAAAGAAGGTATCAAGGCTGTCTATGAGAGACTCCTTGCAGGTTCATACAACCACCTCAAGGCTTTTGCCAGAGGATATGAATACTACGGTATGGTGTATGATGCACAGTATCTCACCCAGGAAGAGGTTGATGAAATCCTTAACGGACAGTACGGCGGATACGGTTCAAAACGCGGAGAAGTGCAGAAACAGTGCCAAGGGAGAGGTTGCGGACGTAGGTAGTTACGAACAATATAATAAAGGGGGCTTTAAGCCCCCTTTTTTTATGACTTCAAATGTAAAGCCTAATGAGTCAGCACCATAACTACTTACTGTTTTTAAACAGCTCATAGAAATCGATGGGCATCATTCCTGCAGATTCGGCAAAATCCTTAATTCTTGCATCTGCATCAATCTCAATTCCCTTTTCTGCGAGTAGCTCAAGCGCCTTCTCTGTACTGATGCCAGCACGTTCCGCGAGGGTGCTTACCTTCATTCTTCCCACGCCGGTTATGGTTTCCACTGCTTCGGTCTCAGCGGAGTCATCCTCCTTCTGAACCTTAATATCCTTAATGATGTCATAGATTTCAGCTGGGCTCGTGCCGTTGTTATTGGCGATAACCTTAAGAGTAGAAGACTCCTTCTCAATAGTTATGCCCTCTGCCTCAAGGGCTTGGACGGCTGCGTCCTTATCGATTCCCATCTTAACACAGAAGCCGTTGAACGGAGCAAGCTCTGCATGCCCGAAGGGTGGGTTGACGATTTCCTCTTCATAGGCGTCCTTATAATTTGACAGTGCATTTACAACGGTCTTAAAGGGTGCAACACTGTATAACGTTCCAAAGAGGAAAACTATAGATATGAAAAGTGATAAGCCGAATTCCTTGGTTATTGTAAACTTGCCGGACCTATTCTTCATGTAATTCATAATTGGTGCCCAGTTAAGCCAGACATGAAGAACCATAAGGAGTAGAAAAAGCATAGAGGTTGTAATATGAATCTCGCCTATGTTGTCTTTCGTGAGGCCGATGATCTTCCAGTTGGCCCAATATGCAAGACGCCCGGGGGGAACGATATAAAGGAATACACCTGTAAAAGCGAGTATCATAAAAGAGAATAGCGCAGTTAATGAAACAGTTTTTCTAAGGACTTTCTTGAACATTTCAACACCTCTGTTTTTTCCAGTTTTAATGCAAGGCGTGTGCCATATTTATATTGTCAATAACATGATGTATAGCAGGTTCCCGACATTTAGGACAGTAAATTAAGTATCCTCTGTGCATAAACTGCACACTTCTTTAGTTTGCTAAATCAAAGTGTGCTGTGGTATTGTTGTATATCAAAAACAAAAGGTATGTAATGGCTGTATATCATTCACGAGGAACTACATTTATGTTCAATACCGCCGATTATGTCCATACCTGCATGGTTTCGTATAAAACTACTTATATATATATAGAATGCATGCGTCATGCGTGGATCGGTTCATGAGAAGAATCTTGAGATTAATACCTGTGTTTCTCATCTTCTGTTTGTTAAGTTCCTCCAGCGCACTGGGTGACCACCACAACACCCGGGAATACAGGATCAAGGCTGCATTCCTTTTTAACTTCCTTAAGTTTATTGAGTTTCCCGATGCTAACTCTCCAAGACTGGAAGGGAGCGCATTGATATGTCTCAGTGTAAATCTTGGGCATGAACAGAGCTTTGCATCGGTGGATGGCCGTAAAACGTCCGATTTCTCAGTCAATTTCAAGTATTTCAGGAATCCCGATGATACGGACAACTGCCAGGTTATCTTTCTTGATGAGGAAGATACCGCCTGGGAAGAGGAGCTGAAGCAGAAAGCGGCTGATGGCCATATCCTTCTTGTGGGTGAGCGTGAAGGTTTTGCAGAAGAAACAGGGATGATCAATTTCTACCTGGCGAGCAATAAGGTTAAGTTTGAGATAAACAAGGGCAGAGCGGACAAGGCGGGTATAAGGATAAGCTCGAACCTTCTGAAGCTAGCACGCATAGTAGGGGGTGACGAATGAAGGTAAGCTCACTCTCTATAAAGCAGAAGGTTAGTGCTGTTATCTTCATATCCAGCTTTATAGTTATGCTGGCAACTGTAGGAATCTTTGTTTACTACCAGATCAGCGATATAAAAGAGAGGACAGTTCAGGAACTTATGGGGCTGGCTGACGTAATCGGAACCAGTTCGGCATCTGCTGTTATCTTCGATGATCCCGCTGCCGCAAGGGAATCGCTGTCTGCACTCAAGGTTGATAAGGATATAGACTTTGCATGTATCTTCCGGACGGATGGAGGAATATTTGTAAGCTACCATCCCGCAGGAAGCTCACTCGAAAACTATAGGCCAGCGCTGAATGAGCATAATGATGTTGTGTTTAAGTCAGATCATATACTTGTTTACTCCGAGATAGATATCGCCGGTGATATTGTAGGTACCGTTGCAATCAGAAGCGGCATGAGTGTCCTTAATGAAAGTATAAACAAGCTCCTCTATGTAGCTATGGGGATTATCTCCGCATCCTTTGTGCTTATATTCGTATTCTCAGGTATGCTTCAGAGGCTTGTTACTGCACCCCTTCTTAAGCTCTCCGAAACCGCAGAGCAGATCACCGAAACAAAGGACTACTCTGTCCGTGCGGAGAAGAGTGCGGATGACGAGGTTGGAAAGGTTATCGAAACATTCAACCGGATGCTTGATGAGATCCAGAGCAGGGATGCCCACCTGGAGGAGACCGTTGAGCGAAGAACGAGTGAGCTTAGCAGGGCTAATGAGGAGCTTATCCGTGCAAAGGAGATAGCGGAGGATGCAAACAGAGCGAAATCGATATTCCTGGCGAATATGAGCCATGAGATCAGGACGCCGATGAATTCTATACTAGGTTTCACCGAGCTTCTCGAGGAAAATATCAGCGACCCGACGGATAGAAGGCACCTGCAGACGATCCAATCAAGCGGTGTCACCCTTTTGAACCTTATAAACGACATATTGGATCTTTCGAAGATTGAGGCGGGAAAGATGGAACTGAACCCGGAGCCTATTGATATAAGGGGGCTCATGGGTGAGATAGAGGGCATCTTTGCACCGGAGGTTTCGAGAAAGCGCATTGATTTTGTTAAGGATATACAGTCAGACCTGCCGCCGGCGTTTATGATTGATGGAATAAGGCTTAGGCAGGTCCTCATGAACCTGGCCGGAAATGCTGTTAAGTTCACAGAAGAGGGCTACGTAAAGGTTACGCTTACCGGATCAGAACAGAGTGAGGGGCTGTGGAGGCTGCGTTTTGATGTTGCAGATACCGGTATAGGGATCGAGAAGGGGCAGCTTGAGGAGATATTTGAGGCATTTCATCAGCAGAAAGGGCAGGATACAGCCAGGTTCGGCGGAACCGGTCTAGGTCTTAGTATAACCAAAAAGATTGTGGATATGATGGAAGGTAGAATAAGTGTACGCAGCTCGACAGGAGCGGGTAGTACATTCAGCATAGAGCTTGAGGGTGTTGAGCAGACTGAGCTAAGGAGCAGGCTGAGTAAAACCTCAACAGGTATCGATGTGGATTTCAACGGTGCAACCGTTCTTGTTGTGGATGACAGCGAATACAACAGAATACTGCTCAAAGGTTATTTGCGAAATACCAATATCGAGGTCCTTGAGGCGGCCAACGGCAAGGAGGCTTTGAGGGTTCTTGAGAACAGCAGTGTCGATCTAGTACTGCTTGATATTCGAATGCCTGTTATGGATGGGTATCAGACCACTGCGGCAATAAGGAGGGATGAGAGACTCCGGGGTATTCCCGTTGTCATTGTCACTGCTTCGGTTATGAAAGGTGCAGAACGAAAGGCAGAGGACATCGGGTGTGATGGTTATCTTAGAAAGCCTCTTAATAAAAGGGACGTATTAGAAACCATCGCTGACTTTATCGAGCCTGCCCATATAGAGATCATTAAAGATGATGAGCCGCAAAAGGTTGTGAGAGATATAAGCAAATGCCGCATATCTGGAAGATTGTACGAGAATCTCATAGAGGAGAGCGTTACAAGATGGGAACAGCTCAGAAAGTCTTATATTGTAGAAGATCTGGCGGATTTCGGTGCAGACATGAAGAGACTTGGTGAAAGTGAAAAGTGCCCACCTGTTCGTGAATGGGGGGAGGCGCTTGAAGGTGCAGCATCTGAATTTGATGTTGAGGCTGTTCAGAGGCTCTTTGACGAGTTTAAAAAGATGATAAACGATCTGCAAAGGGCGGTTGAATCACCTTAACCAAGGTATTAGAATATTTATCGGAGGCCTAGATGGAAGATATACACCAGTTGATAACAGACGCAGAAAATCGCAGGCCGTTAGTGTTGATCGTTGATGATATATCAAAGAATATCCAGCTTCTCAGTACTATCCTGAGTAGAAAGAACTATCAGATCGCCTTTGCAAATAGTGGAGAGAAGGCGCTGGAGTTCCTGGAGAAAAGAACTCCCGAGCTTATACTGCTGGATATAATGATGCCCGGCATGGATGGCCTGGAGGTCTGTCGCCGAATTAAGGAGGATCAATATACCAAAGAGATCCCCGTGATCTTCCTTACCGGAAAGACACAGCCGGAGGATATCAAGAAAGGGTTCCAGGCGGGGGCAGTGGACTATGTTGTAAAGCCCTTTAATTCCGAAGAGCTTGTTGCAAGGGTGCGTACCCATATCGAGTTCAAGCGTGCCCAGGATATGAAGGATTCGCTGATTTCCTATTTTCAGGGTTCCCTTTCAAGGCTTAAGGATATAGAAGAGCTCCTCCCCGAAGAAATTGAAGGGGACAACACCATCGACAGGATAGCAAACTTTGTCCACAGGCAGATAGACGTAAAATAATTAAACAGGTTTCTCTATTATCGCCATCTTCAAACATCTATAATTGAACTGGCGATGGTATAACGATGGGGAAGAATCTCCTTCCCCATTCCTTCTTAACACCTCTGTAATTTACAGTAATCCATCAAGTTTCTACTTCAAACACCACCTTTCAGCACATTGTGCTCTGTCCGGCTGCAGGCTGTACAGCGGTTCATTTTTAAAAAATCAAAAAAATCCCTTGAATAATATGGGGGAAGGCTGTATTTATATAACCAGTTAGTTAAACTAAATGGTTAGTAGAGGTTTACAAATGGAACAGGACACACGAGACAGGATAATAACCGCCGCCACGAAGCATTTTGCAGATAAAGGCTATGCCGGGGGAAGGGTGGACGAAATAGCCCGAATGGCCGGGGTGAATAAGGCGACAATCTACTATCACATCGGCGGCAAGGACGAAACCTATGTGGAGGTTCTTAAGTGCACATTCACCAAAATAACAGAGATGTTGAGGGAGGGTGTAGATAAAGCGGATGGCCATGTGGAAAAGCTCAAGGCATTTATCGAGGTTCTGCATCGTTTCAAGCAGGAGAATGCGGACTTTCCTTCGGTAATGCTCCATGAGGTCGCCTCCGGCGGAGAGCATATAACGTCGGAGGTCATGGATATTGTGAGCGGTGTTCTGAGTATATTCTCCCAGATACTGAAAGATGGGGAAAATGCCGGCGTGTTCAGGAAGGTGAATCCGATAATGGCATACTATATGGTTCTCGGACATTCCCTTGTTCTGCATAAATCAAGACCTGCTTTTGAAAGGGCAGCAGAGATGGGGAAGATGGGGGATTTTGAACTCCCGGAACTCGATTACAGGAAAACAGCAGAGATCTCTGCGCAGATGTTCCTAAAAGGGCTGGAGGCATAGATGGGTAGAATGAGAAAGAGGCTCGAAGGTTTTTTTGAGGGCGCATCGGATCGCATCTACGATAACCGGCTGAAAGTGCTTGCCTTCTATGTGATAGTATTTGCGTTACTTTTCAGCCAGCTTCCCGGCATTACAGTGGACACCAGCACAGAGGGCTTCCTCCATGAAAACGACCCTGCGTTGATAGCATATAATGAGTTTCGGGACCAGTACGGCAGGGACGAGGTTATCATCGTGGCCGTTGAAACGGATGAGGTCTTTGAGCTGGGCTTTCTAAAGGATCTGGAGGATCTGCACACTAGAATTGAGGATAACGTTCCGTACCTTGATGAGGTAACAAGCCTTATTAATACCAGAAGAACCATCGGCACAGAGGACGAGCTTATCGTTGAGGATTTTCTGGAGGATTTCCCCGAGTCGCAGGAGGCTGTGGAAAAGCTCAAGGAGGAGGCGTATTCGAATCCATTATATGTCGATCAGGTTTTCTCTGAAGACGGCAGGCACGCCACGATAGTAATCAAAACCGACACCTATAGCAGTAAGGGTGTTTCCGATGATGTCTTTTCAGGGTTTGATGACACCTCCCTGACCGCAAAAAGCGACAGAGAGTACCTTACTCCGGAGGAGAACCGTGAGATTATAGATGCGGTAAACGGTATTATCTCGAAGTTTGAGGCAGAGAAAGGGTATAAGCTTCATGTTGCCGGCTCTCCTATGGTTACGGAGATGCTTAAGTACTGGATGATGAATGACCTCAGACGGTTTATACTCCTCTCCATCGCCGCCATTGTTGTCCTGCTGTATCTGATGTTCCGCCGCATTTCCTTTGTGTTCATGGCGCTGGTGGTTGTGATAACTTCCGTACTTTCCACAGTATCCCTTATGGCTGCAACCGGTGTTGCCTATAAAACGCCTACTAATGTACTCCCATCCTTCCTGCTGGCGGTGTGCGTGGGTGCTTCGGTGCATATCCTAGCGATATTCCTCCGCCGCATGAACCTTGGGGATGATAAGAAAACAGCACTCAGATACTCCATGGGTCACTCCGGTCTTGCCATCTTCATGACAAGCCTCACCACTGCCTCCGGTCTTGCCTCCTTCTCCACGGCCGGAATAGCACCGATTGCGGATCTGGGTGTTTTTGCCTCCATAGGCGTCCTGCTTGCATTCTTTTACAGCGTAACGATAATTCCCGCACTTATATCCCTGCTCCCCATAAAACAGCCGGAGAAGAGGGTGGAGCTGGGGGAGAGCAGGCTGGACAGCTTCCTCGCCGCCGTGGGTGATTTCTCAGTAAACAGAAATAAAACGGTACTCAGTGCCTTTGCGGTATTATTGGTCATAGCAGGGATTGGGCTTAGCAGGGTGGAGTTCTCCCATAACTTTCTTGCCTGGCTTCCTGACCATGCGTCCGTCAAGGAGGATACTCTCTTCATTGATGAGCACCTGAAGGGTTCCACTACCATGGAGGGGATAGTTGAGACAGGTGGTGAGAACGGTCTTTACGACCCTGGAATCATGAAAAGTATGAACCGGTTTAAGCTTGAGAGCGAGGGGATGAGCAACGGTGAAATATCCGTGGGTAAAACCATAGCACTCTCCGATGTGCTCAAGGAGATCAACAAGGCATTAAACGAGAACAGGGAGGAGTACTACAGCGTCCCCGATAACGAACAGCTCATAGCGCAGGAGTTTGTCCTGTTTGAGAATACCGGCTCCGATGACCTCGAGGACCTTGTGGATAACAAGTTCCAGAAGGCAAGGATAACCATGAAGCTCCCCTGGGCGGATGCCATAGAGTACACCGGCTTCCTTGCGGATATGGAGCAGAAGCTGGCGGAGGCACTCCCCGGTGCGAAGACACATATAACTGGTATGGTGGCACTCACCTCAAGGACTATCACAGCCACCATAGATTCCATGGCCAAAAGCTATATCATTGCGGCGGTGGTGATCACGATAATGATGATTCTCCTCATAGGCCATTTCGGCCTCGGTCTGTTGAGTATGATACCGAACCTTGCCCCCATTGTGGTGGCCATGGCTTTCATAGGCTGGTTCAAGCTTCCCCTTGATATGTTCACCATGCTCGTGGGGAGTATAGCCATCGGTCTCGCTGTGGATGATACGATACATTTTATGCACAACTTCCGCCGATACTACGACGAGACTGGGAGTGTCGCAGAAACGGTACATAATACACTGCAAACCACCGGAAGAGCCATGCTCACAACAACGCTTGTTTTGAGCGCAGGATTTCTGATCTATACAGCTGCACAGATGAACAATCTGTTTAACTTTGGCCTGATCACTGCGACAGCCGTTGCGCTGGCCCTTTTATCTGACTTTGTTCTCGCACCGGCTCTTCTGGCGGTTTTCATGAAGGATAAGAAAGGAGGAAATCAGGAATGAGAAAGATACTGGTAATATTGATGATAATGACATTCGCCCTTACGGGGTACGCCTTTGAGGATGAGCCCGAGGCAAGGGAGATAATGCAGAAGGTACAGGACAGGGATGATGGGGACGACATAACATCTGATATGAAGATGATCCTCATAGACAAGAACGGAAGCGAACGGGTGCGTGATATGCGCTCATTCTCCAAAGATAAGGGGGAGGATACCATGCAGCTTATGTTCTTCACCTCCCCTGCTGATGTTAAGGACACTGGTTTCTTAACCTACGACTATGACGATCCGGACAAGGATGATGATCAGTGGCTTTATCTCCCCGCTCTCAAGAAAACAAAGCGTATCGCATCGGATGACAAGAGCGGCAGTTTTATGGGCTCGGACTTCAACTACTCCGATATGACCGAGAGGGAGCTCCCCGACTGGCGCTTCCGCATCATCAAGGAGATGAACGTTAAGGGTGAGGATGTCTGGGTTATCGAAGCAGAGGCTGTGAGCGAGGCGGTGGCCGATGAGACAGGCTACAGCAAGTCCTATCTGTTCATCCGCAAGGATAACTATACACTCACCCGTGCAGTTCACTGGGAGAACACCGGCGGAGATATGAAGTATCTGGATGTGATAAAGATGGAGAAGATAGACGGGATCTGGATGAACCGTGAGGTGCACATGACGAAGAAGTCCGGAAACGTTACTAAGCATAAGACGGTCATGAAGATTGACAACATTAAACTCTATCAGGATCTTTCCGAGGATATGTTCACCATAAGAAGGCTGGAGAAGGGGTTGTGAGATTAATTGTTGCTGCCGGCATTCTACTTTTTTGTACGTTCACTCCCGTACAAGCGCAGGATGTTGACGAGCTTTTGCAGAACTTCGATACACCTTCGGATAATGCCACCTCAGGTGAGCTGGACTCCGTTATGGAGGGCTTCGGCTCCGGTGAATCCGTAAGTGTTGAAAACTCATCCGGCGAACGCTCGGATTTTGACTTTACCACAAGCATCTCACTGTACTCATCCTATGCGCACAGTGCGGAAAGGGGTAGACAGGGTCTCGCCGCACTGCGGGGGGAGTTTCAGGAGGATGTGGAGTACAAGCCCTCAATGAATCTGGAGTTTTTTGTGTCCGTGAAATACAGTCGTGACCTCGTTTTCGGCATCAGGGGTGATGATGGATACACCCACAACGAGGTTGATGACCGGGCTGAGGAACTGGAGCTTCGCTCGGCATATATACTCGCTACACCATTCTCTGCACTGGATCTCAAGATAGGCCGCCAGGTTGTTGTCTGGGGAAAATCGGACAATATACGTATAACCGATGTACTGAATCCTATGGACAAGCGTGAGCCCGGTTTGACTGATATCGAAGACCTTCGTCTCCCCGTGTTCATGACCAAGGCTGATTACTACTTCGGTGACTGGAACCTAGCACTCATAGCCGTCCATGAAAACAGGCTGGACAAACTGCCGCCGTATGGGAGCGACTACTATCCGGCTCCCTATGAGATTGACGATGTTAAGCCAGCAGACGGCGGTTCAGAAACCGAGTATGCCGCCGCCCTTAATGGTATATTTTCTGGATGGGATCTCAGCCTCTATGCGGCGAAGATCCATGATGATACGGGATACATCCGTATGGGTGAAAGGCTTCACGATTTTACGGAGATGCTGGGGTTTTCGGTGAATATCGCCGAGGGAAACTGGCTTCTCAAGGGTGAGGGGGCTTATTTCAGCCGTCTGCGCTATACCGGTTCGGAGGATGAAAAGCCCAGGGGTGATATCCTGCTTGGGGGCGAGTACAGCGGTTTTGAGGATATGACGGTATCCCTTGAGCTGGCGGACAGGCATACCTTTGATCACGAAGAGAGGATAGAGAGGCTCAGCGGTAGCAGGGAGGATGAGCTGGAAACGGTTCTCAGGGTAACAAAGAATATGTACAACGAACGTCTGGAGCTTACATATCTGGCTTATGCCTATAGAGAGTGGGGGTCAGGTGGATACCTTCAGCGGATTGAGGCTGAGTGGGAGCAGACTGACAGGCTCACTCTAAGGGGCGGATTAGGGCTTTACAACGGAGGAAGCAGGGATATGATGGAGAGCATCAGGAAGAGCGACAGAGTCTATACGGAGGCGAAATACGTATTCTGATGCATAACATTAAAGTACTTCAGGAGACAGCGGACTGGGTTGCCGTCATCAAGCCCCATGGACTTCATGTTCTCCCCGACCGCTACGATGAGACTATCCCCACTCTCCAGAGAGTGCTCGAGAAGGAATTCGGTAGGTTATACGTAGTCCACAGGCTGGATTCCGGAACGGGCGGTGTTATGATATTTGCGAAAACCAAGTCCTTTCACAGCTATATGAATACGCTTATGGAGGAGGGGAGGACGGAGAAACGCTACCTCGCTATTGTTAAGGGTGCTATGCCCGAGGCCGTTACGGTTATGCTCCCCATATCCAAGAGGAACCAGAAGGGGCGGTATAAGATTAATTTCAAAAGCGGGCGCAGGGCTGTGACATCCTTCTATCCCAAGGTGGTGTCTGAGCGTGCAAGCCTTGTGGAGGCACAGCTACATACGGGGAGAACCCACCAGATACGTGTCCACCTCAGGGCCCACGGCCATCCTCTGGAGCAGGATTTCCTCTATAACGAAAGGATAGATGACAGAAGGCTCACCCTGTTTGCAAAATCATTGGATTTTATTGATGAACGGGGTACACCGGTTCATCTGGAAGCGGAATTGTCGGATTTCATGCGAGATCGGCTTAGGTATTATGAATTATTAGAAAAAGATCCTTGAAAAATTGTCAAAGTTATTTTATATATTGTGTTCGCTGTTACGGAGGAGTGTCCGAGTCTGGCTTAAGGAGGCGGTCTTGAAAACCGTTGAAGGTGTGAGCCTTCCGTGGGTTCGAATCCTACCTCCTCCGTTTGAAACCAATTACCAAGGAGTGGTGGCCGAGTTAGGCTGAAGGCGCTCGCCTGCTAAGCGAGTGTACGGTATAACGCCGTACCGAGGGTTCGAATCCCTCCCGCTCCGTTTTTTTCTTTTTTTGTTTTAAATAAAGTGAGGGAAAATATGCTTAGAGCTCTTTATACAATCTTCATTATTGCAGCAATGTTCAGTGTAATCGCTTGTTCTCAGGGTGTTGTTGAGGACGAAGATGCTGAAAAAGCTCCCCAGGTTCAGGATCAGGCCCAGAATAAGGATCCTAAGGATGCCAACCCCCATGGAGATATGGGCGCAGGTATGGCAGATGGTGAGAACCCCCACGCAGGCATGAACATGCCCAAGGAAAAGACTATCAAGATACCCAAAGAGGTATCCGACAAATATAAGAGCCTCATCCTCGGAGTTAAGAACGAGACAGAGGGGATAGATGTTCAGACAGAGGTCCTTATAGGCCAGAAGGCTGAGGTTAAGGGCACACCTTACGCAATAGAGGTTGAGCACTACATACCCGACTTCGTAATCGATACGGACGGCGCATTCACTACCCGTTCCGCCGAGGAGAACAACCCCGTTGCGAAGATCAAGATCTACGAGGAAGGCCAGCTTTTCTTCGACGGATGGCTCTACAAGAACTTCCCCAACGCCCACGGCTCATTCACACACCCCGACTACGAGCTGACAATTATCAAATCAGTAACCAAGTAAGCAATAAAGAAACCCGTCAATTTCTTTATGAATAGAGTTCAAAAAACCCGCCCATAAGGCGGGTTTTTTTGTGAGCATTGATAATGTTATAAAAAAGCCCGCCGAGTTCAGCGGGCTTTTCATTTATTTAGCGAATTCCATAATCAGCAGTTTGATTACTTGCTCATGAGCTCTTCGGCCTTCTTAGTGGACATCTCGAGGATATCCTTGTGAAGGCTGCCGCCGTGGCTGTCCATCGTTACAACGCAGGGGAAATCCTCCACCTTGATAACCCAGAACGCCTCGGGTGTTCCGAACTCCTCAAGCTTATAAACGGTTTCCACCTTTGTCACACGCTGGGCAATGAGCGAGCCCGCTCCGCCTACCGCATGGAGGTATACACCGCCGCATTTCTTGAGCCCTTCGGCTGTTTTGGGGCCCATGCCCCCTTTGCCGATAACCGCACGGACGCTGTATTCACACATTACGTCCGCCTGATAGGGTTCCTCACGTGAAGATGTTGTGGGTCCTGCAGCGATGAAGGAGTACTCACCGTTATCATCCTTCTTAACAACGGGTCCGCAGTGGTAGATAACGGAATCCTTCAGGTGCTCCCTGATGAAGTCCGGCTTCTCCTCAACCATGAGCTTGTGGGCCGCATCTCTGGCTGTAACGATGGTTCCGCTGAGTGAAACCTCGTCTCCAACCTTAAGTTCTCTGATCTGCTCCTCTGAAATAGGCGTCTGAAGCTTAATCATAGCTCACCTCGCTCCCCTTTATGGTCATGGATTTTCTGCGGTATGCCCAGCAGGTGTAAGAAATGGATACGTAGTAGGTAGCCGGATGCCTGTGCTGAGCTGCGATGTTTACGCCGAGGGCGGTTGTCTTTCCGCCGAAGCCCATGGGGCCGATGTTGAGCTTGTTAAGATCATCCATAAGCTCTTCCTCAAGGGCTGCTAGATCGGGATTCTCGCTCCTCTCACCGAGGGTGCGGAAGAACTGCTCCTTGGAGAGAGCGAAGGAGGTAACCCTGTCGCCGCCGATGCCGACGCCGATTATTCCGGGTGCGCATCCCTGTCCCTGAGCCTTAAGAACCGCATCAATTATAACCTTGCGGACGCCTCTGAGGTCACGTCCGGCCTTGAGTCCGGTGTCGGGGAGCTTATACTGGGCACCCACATTCTCGGAACCGCCACCTTTCAGCATGAGACGGACACGAACCTCGTCCTTGTCCCACTGGTGAAAGTGCATGTAGGGTGCGTTTACGCCGATATTGTTGCCGGAGTTCTTGCCTGTTATGGGATCAACGGCGTTGGGACGTAGGTACTGGAGCTTGGTAGCCTCAGCCGCCGCCCACTCAAGAGCCTCACGGTACTTCTTCTCACTATCGCCCACGGGGAAGTCCACATAACAGACGATCGCACCCGTGTCCTGACAGATAGGGCTGGAAGCCTCTCTGGCAAGGGCGATATTCTCAAGGATGGTTCCGAAAACGTTCTTTGCAGAAGTCCTCTCATCCTCGGTTTCATACGCCTCTTTGATAGCCTTCTCCACATCGGGAGAAAGATCTGTGGAACATTTGCGGATCAGTTCCAACATTGCATCTTTGAGTTCCATATCCACCTCATTTATTAACGTATTAGAATTTCTAATAGCAGGTTATAATACGTTTAGCCTGATTGTATTTTGTATACCATCTGTATTTATTTTTCAAGTCCGGGGTTGAACGACGGTTTATTTTGGACCATTATAAATAAGAGTAATATTGACCTAATAGCCTGTTAATAGGAACACAGGCATGTTACAATGTTTTAAGAATCTATGAACATCTATGGAGGTATACATGAAAACGAGGATTGAGAAGGACACGATGGGTGAGATAGAGGTTCCCGAATCGAGCTATTGGGGGGCCCAGACCCAGAGAAGCCTTCAGAATTTCCGTATAGGCTGGGAGAAGATGCCCATCAGGCTTATCTACGCCTTTGCCGTTCTCAAGCGTTCCGCCGCTGTTGTTAATAACCAGCTGGGAAAGCTGGATGATGATAAGAAGAACGCCATCGTACAGGCTTGCGATGAGATAACTTCGGGTAAGATGGATGAACAGTTCCCCCTCTCCGTATGGCAGACTGGAAGCGGCACACAGTCGAACATGAACATGAATGAGGTTGTCGCAAACCGTGCCACAGAGATCCTCGGCGGTGACTTCAAGAGTGAGAAGCTTGTTCACCCCAACGATCATGTGAACATGTCCCAAAGCTCCAACGACACCTTTCCCACAGCTATGCACATCGCCGCTGTCTCCGAGGTGGAGGATGTTCTGCTCCCCTCTATAAAGAGACTGCGTGATATGCTCGATGAAAAGGCGAAGGAATTCGAGAGTGTTGTTAAGATAGGGCGTACCCATCTTCAGGATGCTACTCCCCTTACGTTGGGACAGGAGTTCAGCGGCTATGTCGCCATGCTCGATACGGACTATGACCAGATCGAAAAAAGCCTTGAAAGGGTGCGTGAGCTGGCCCTCGGAGGTACAGCCGTGGGGACTGGTATAAACGCCCACCCGAAGATGGGCGTGATGTCCGCAGAGGAGATCTCTGACCATACAGGAAAAAGATTTGTTACGGCTCCGAACAAGTTCCAGTCGCTCACTTCCCACGACGCCCTAGTATATTCCAGTGGTGCGCTTAAGGCTTTGGCGGCTGATATGATGAAGATCGCAAACGATATACGTTGGCTCGCCTCCGGCCCCAGATGCGGCATAGGTGAGCTTACTATACCCGCAAACGAACCGGGTAGCTCTATCATGCCGGGTAAGGTGAATCCCACACAGGCGGAGGCGGTTACCATGGTCTCCTGCCAGGTTATGGGTAACGATGCGGCCATAGGTTTTGCCGCCTCCCAGGGTAATTTTGAACTGAACGTATTCAAGCCGGTTATAATATACAACTACCTCCAGTCCGTTAAGCTTCTGGCGGACTCTATGGACTCCTTCGGGCAGAACTGCGCAGAGGGTATTGAGGCGAATAAGGATATAATCGCTAAATATCTGAAGGATTCCCTGATGCTCGTGACAGCATTGAACCCGCATATCGGCTATGAGAATGCGGCTAAGATCGCAAAAACAGCCTTCGAGGAGAACCTTACGCTTAAGGAGACCGCAGTGAAGTTGAAACTGCTTAAGGCGGAGGAATTTGACAAGCTGGTTAACCCAATGGATATGGTGGAACCGAAGGAGTAGGTAGAGAGGTAAAGGGTTAACAATATTGATAAACTTGAAATACGGCATCTGAGGTATGGATTAAGGGGGGGGGGCTCTGCCCCTCTCGTCCTTATAATGGTATAGGATATATTTCTACGGGGTTTATACCGCTTCGGATGTGTTGGATGTAAATGTAATTGATGTTCAAGCTAGGATTATAAAGTTCTGAAGATATTCAGTTTATCCAGCTTGATACGGTTTGTGGTCTTAAATCATTTAGCGCAGCGTTCTATCTTTTCGAAAAGAACATCCTTAATAACAGGCTTGACTATAGAATCACATACCTTGTACTGGCTATCTTCGTAATCATAGGCGGAGATGACGATAATAGGAACATTGCCGTTCTCTTTTCTGATCTCTGCGATCATCTCCCATCCGTCCATAACGGGCATTTGGAGATCCGTCAAAACAACATCAGGTTTATGCTGTGTGTACAGATCAAGACCTTCTTTTCCATCTTTGGCAGAGAAAACCTCGGCGACCCTTTTTTGGAGCACACGAGTAACAGCCATACGTGTGACAGATTCATCTTCTACATAAAGAACTTTGAGAGTTGAAAGCTCTGCTCCCATTATGTCTCCTTCTGAATAAGCGGTATTTCTGGAAACTTGCTTTAGTTATTTATATTATATAACTTAAATATTAGCAAGCCGGTGTATCGTTGTGGCGGAATTTGTCGTGGCAGAGAGTCAATAATTACCGGCAGTCTTTTCAAAAGTAAAGGATGAAACCGTGTTCTCAGAGCATACTCTGCTGTGTATGTTTTTCCCATGCCCTCTGAAGCTTATGGCAACACCGTACGGTATTTCGTTATCCCCTTCGTGGAAATCCCTCCGTGAAGTGCTTAGTCTCAGAATAAGTATACCTGGACACTTCTTTTTTTTAAAGCTCTGGGTGTATTTTTTCGTGGGTAGCCATTTATAAACCTCCCTGAGGGCTTCATCATCGGGCATACCGGAGATATCTTTGCCTGAGAGTATGCTCCTCCAGTTCCCTTTTTCATAAAACCCGAGTGATGCTTCGAGGTTTATGCAGGTGTAGAAATCGGGGAATTCGGGGTTTACTGGAACCTTTGACGAGAGGGTCATATCTATCCTCCCGCTAAGTTTACCGTTTTCAAGCAGTTCGGGTGGGACGGTAATGGAGCCTACTTCCATAATGCACCCCGTCTTGAGTCTGCCGCAGGTAATAAATGTGAGCGTATCCCCTCCTTCGCAGAGGAGACTGTCGCCGAAGGTTGGTATACCCCAGCCGTAATATGAGCGTGTGGCCTCTGTACAAGAATCCTGATCCTCCCCGGACGGGTACTCAGCCCTGTGGAGCAGGAGTGCTTTGACCATGTCCGTGTTCATGCCGGCGAAGAGGAGGGTGTGATAAAGTTCTGCGGCAGCTGCCGCCACAGGCGGTGATGCATGCGATGTTCCTGTATCTTCGGCTATTTCGTTGTTGATACCAATGGAGTGCACTCCTCTCGGAAGATACCTCCCGAAGCGCATCTCGTGGGTTCCTCCGTAGTAAACAAGATCCGGCTTAACAGCCATGCAGGCTCCTCTCCCCCTTCGGGTAAAGAGGGAGGGATAAAGTGCCGGAAGTATATTTGTCGATTCCTGGGTGATACTCCCCACAGTGATCCCGTGCAGGCTGTCTGCAGGCGGGGTTAACCTGTTCTCGTCCTTCAGCTCTTCCATATCCCAGCTGCGGAGTTTATGGTAGTTGCCGGTCGGTATTATGAATACCACATCGTACTTATACTGCAGGTGATCAATGAACGCTGCACACTCGCTTATGTTTCTGCCACCCGGTTCATCTGTTCCCATGGACAGGTTCCAGAACTTAACTCTATCGTTGTATTTCATTACCATGCACTCAATATACGGAGCCACATCACTGAAACATACCCTTCGCCTTGAGGTATCCGGTATGCAGTTGATATCCAGATACATTATACCGCCGAAGTTTTCACCCTTCTGTAGAAGCCTCCCCGTAACGAAGGTTCCGTGCATGTTGTTCTCCATGCCGCATTCCACAAAGCTGTGGGATGCGTATTCCCATTCCCGGAGGTAGGAGCCTGGGGCGACACCTGTATCGAACACCCCGACCACAGGGTATGTCTTCCCCTTCTCCCGCTTTACTATGCATTCCACTGGGATCTCTTCCCGTCTGAGATATTGAGGGGTGAGTGTTGTCTGCTCCTGTTCCGCTATGTTCCTAATCAGGGAATGGCTCAGGATAACATCAAGCTTATCCCTCAAGCTAGGGACCCGGCAGTATATGCTTTTGATACCGCTCCCCAGGCAGTTCAGCCGGACATCTTCCGCACCGATTTCCCCGGCAAGGAAGTCCGCCGTTTTCTCCTCCGCACCGGAGATGCTGAAGCATATGATCTTTATAAGTTCATCATCCCCTCTTTGAGCGTTATGGAGCCTGTGCAAAAAGAGTGATGAAAGCTCCCTCTTGTCTTCGGGCATGAAACCGCCGATGTCCTCGAAATGGGTTAGAGATGAATAAAAGTCGGTGTTTCTGCTGTAGCGTATCATGGAGGCGATCCTTCCTAGGTGTGCTTCATCCTCGACGGAGAAGAGTATCCTTCGAAGCCCTGCACTCCCCACAAGGCGGGCCTTTGTGGTTTTCAGGAAGGACTGACGGAGTGACTTGGCCTCAGAACCCTTTTCCAGCAGGATCTGCTCCACCACGGGGAGGCCTCTGTTGAATTTAAATGATCGATAATAATGATAACCTTTTTCAACTTTCTCAGATAGAGTTTCCCTTGATATCCTTTTGTTCAAAGCTCTGGTTTTTCCCCCTCTCCCCCTCCTGGGCAGAGGGGTACAGAATTCATCCCTGTAGGGTATGTAGTAGATGGGGTATATCTTCTCTTCGTCCATACAAAAGCACTCCGGTCACACAGGCGGATAGAGTACGCATAATATAAAAGCGGCGGGTTCAGGGTTTGGGGCTTTGTCTCTTTCCCTCTTCAAATACCTCCACAAGGGACTCCAGAACCTTTTCGATCCTTTTGATATCGTTGTAGTTCATGGCGGAAATGCGTATAAGGAGCTCTTCCCAGCCGGCGGGAACAGGTATATTCATTCCACCCATGGGCATAAGCGAGCCCTTGCTGTTCCCAAGGTAGTCCGAGATGGGGCCGTCTTCGTAGAAGTATTTAATATCAACACTGAAGTGATCTGCGAGAATCTCAAGCCTTGAGGCCTCAATGCTTCCCTTGCTTTCGTAATGGGAGACAGCCTGCTGACCAACATCGAGGATTCTGCCTATTTCTGCCTGGGATACTTTGAAATGTTTCCTTAGTTGTTTGAGTCTATCTGATAGTTCCATATGGCTACTATACATAAATAATACGTAGGTGTACAACAGGAAATATTGTTGACTATTACGCACGTAACGTGTATATACGTATTGTGTTTGTAAAGGAGGGGGATATGTCGTACAGAGAACTATCATGGGAAGAAGAAAGCATACAGGAGGAGCTGAGGAAGGTGCCTCATAATTTCCTGTCGGTGAATCAGGCGGCGGAGGTTCTTCAGGTTAATCCTCTCACCGTGAAAAGGTGGATTTGGAAGGTGGAGCTTCCCGCATGGAACACGAGGGACGACGGCAAAGGGCACTGGCGCATTGCAAAAAAGAGCCTTGAGGAGTTTGTGCAGAACCGCAATTCGATGAATATCGAGTTTAATTGAGAACTGACTAGGGTTGGATAACAAACAACTTGGTAAACAGTGTAAATGTATTTAGGCTCTCCATGAATAAATAAACAAAAGGTAGATCATGGAGAGTCTTTTTCAGGCCGTTTTTCAATCCAGCTTCATCCTTGGAATAATCCACGGCATTAACCCCTGCGGACATTCGTGGATAGTTCTTGCCCCCTTCGTAGCCGGAAACAGGAATCCCGGCAAGGTTGTCCACCACACAGCCTCGCTAATTGTGCCGGGGCTTGTTGATCGTATACCCAACGACAGCGACCGCCGGTCTATGCTCGTTAAGCTTACTCCCAGGGGGGAAGAGCTATTCGGTGAGCACCACGGTATGCACATGAAGCTGACCTAGGAACTTACCTTCGGCATGGACGAAACACAGATCGCAGAACTGCAGAAAACTCTGGAGGTGCTGGATAGCCGATTCTGAGGACATTACAGCACCCGGTACCCGCTCTTATTTGCCTCCCTGAAAATCTTATGTTTGTTAAGCTTAGAAAAATGTTCTAAAATATTTTGACAAATCCCAGCCCACTATTGTATACAGAATACAATCTAATGATTGCAGCGGGGGGATACCGTCCACCTGCTTATATCGGATATGAATCTGTTTTATAACTGCCCGTATCCGCAGTATGTGCGCATTGTTGTATGTGTTTCAGGCATATGACGGCTTCTTGCGTTCGGGCACAGAAATGATAATAACAAATAGGAGATGCTTTATGTTGCAAGAATACCTTAAGCACGCAGAAGAGAGAAAGGCGCAGGGAATCCCCCCGCTTCCGCTCTCCGCAGAGTTCACAGCAGAAGTATGCAAAATGCTTGAGAACCCGCCCAAAGGCGAGGAAGAGTTTCTCAAGGATCTTATAGTAAACCGTGTTTCCCCCGGCGTTGACCCCTCCTCCGAGGTTAAGGCGGAGTGGCTTGAGAAGGTTGCCAAGGGTGAGGCAAGCTCCCCCCTCATAGATAAAAAAGAGGCGGTTTTCCTCCTCGGCACAATGCTTGGTGGCTACAACGTTGCCCCCCTTGTGGACCTGCTTAAGGACAGCGAGCTGGGTAAGGATGCAGCAGAGGCGCTTAAGAATATTATCCTCGTATACAACGCCTTCGACGATGTTCTCGAGCTTTCCAAGACAAACGAGAACGCGAAGGCTGTTATCGAGAGCTGGGCAAACGCCGAATGGTTCACCAATAAGCCCGAATTCCCCAAAGAGTTCAAGGTTAAGGTATTCAAGGCTTCCGGCGAGACCAATACCGATGACTTCTCCCCCGCAAAGCATGCATGGAGCCGCCCCGATATCCCCCTTCACGCCCTTGCCATGGGTGAGACATCCTGGCCCGAAGGGAACGACACCATCGATAAGTTCCGTGAGGAAGGCTACGATGTAGCATTCGTTGGCGATGTTGTTGGTACGGGCTCCTCCAGAAAGTCCGCCTGCAACTCACTTATGTGGAAGATTGGACGTGACATAGACTACGTTCCTAATAAAAGAAGGGGAGGCGTTGTTATCGGAAACGTTATCGCCCCCATTTTCTTTAATACCACAGAGGACTCCGGCGGCCTTCCCATCATGTGCGATGTGGACAAGATCGATACCGGCGATGTTATCGTTATCAACACCGAGAAGGGTGAGATCAAGAGCGAGAGCGGAGAGGTTATCTCCACTTTCGAGCTTAAGCCCTCCACTATAAAGGATGAGTTCCGTGCTGGAGGACGTCTTAACCTCATAATCGGACGCCAGCTCACCAACAACGCCCGTGAGGCTCTCGGTCTCGGCGAGGCAGAGATATTCACCAAACCCGTTAACCCCGAGCCCAAGCCGAATCAGGGCTACACCCTCGGCCAGAAGATCATCGGCCGTGCCGCAGGTGTTGAAGGGGTTCTCCCAGGTACAGCATGCGAGCCGAAGATGACCACCGTGGGTTCCCAGGATACAACCGGACCGATGACGAGGGATGAGATCAAAGAGCTTGCATGCCTTGAATTCCAGGCGGATATGTTCATGCAGTCCTTCTGCCACACAGCGGCATACCCCAAGCCAGCGGATGTTACTATGCACAAGTCGCTTCCCGAGTTTATCAGTTCCCGCAAGGGTGTTGCCCTCCGCCCCGGTGATGGTGTTATCCACAGCTGGCTTAACAGGCTCCTCCTCCCCGATACACTCGGTACGGGCGGAGATTCCCATACACGTTTCCCCATGGGGCTTTCACTCCCCGCCGGCTCCGGTCTTGTGGCCTTCGCAGGCGCACTCGGCTTCATGCCCCTCGACGTTCCCGAGTCTGTACTCGTCAAGTTCAAGGGTGAGCTCAATCCCGGAATCACGCTCAGAGACGTTGTGAACGCAATACCCTACTGGGCTATCAAAGAGGGTCTTCTCACCGTTCCCAAGCAGAACAAGAAGAATATCTTCAACGGCCGTATCCTTGAGATGGAGGGTCTTCCCAATCTTACTGTGGAGCAGGCCTTCGAGCTCACCGATGCCACCGCAGAGCGCTCTGCCGCAGGTGGTACCATCAAGCTGAGCGAGGAATCCGTTGCCAGCTACCTCAAGAGCAACATCGCACTCATGAAGAAGATGATCGATGCGGGTTATCAGGATGCGGAGACCCTCAAGAAGCGTATTGAGGATGCCGAGGCGTGGCTTGCGGATCCCAAGCTCCTTGAGAGGGATGAGAACGCAGAGTACGCTGCAGTTATTGAGATAGACCTTGCGGAGATCACAGAGCCTATCCTCGCATGCCCCAACGATCCCGACGATGTCAAGCTTCTCAGCGAGCTTTCCGGCAACAAGGTCGATGAGGTGTTCATCGGTTCCTGTATGACGAACATCGGACACTTCCGTGCGGCAGGCAAGATATGGGAAGGTGAAGAGTATCCCAAAACCCAGATCTGGATAACTCCCCCTACAAGGATGGACGAGATGCAGCTTATGGAAGAGGGCTACTACAGCATCTATGCAGGTGTAGGCGCAAGGACAGAGCTCCCCGGATGTTCACTCTGCATGGGTAACCAGGGTCGTGTCCACCCGAACGCCCACGTCCTCTCCACATCTACACGTAACTTCCCCAACCGTATCGGCGACAACTCTCAGGTATACCTCGGTTCCGCCGAGCTCACTGCGGTGACAGCCCTTATGGGTCAGATGCCCACCGTTGAGGAATACTTCGAGATGGTTAAGAAGAAGATTGAGCCGAATATGGCAGAGATCTACAGGTATCTCGAATTCGACAAGCTTGAAGACTTCGAGCTTACATACATCGAAACAGTTGCATTCTAAGCCGGTATATCCCGGTTTGTATTGAATATCAAAAGCCCCGGTCTTTCGTGCCGGGGCTTTTTTGTTTTGGGTGTTTTGCAATTAACCGGTAGTATGGCAATATATGCTGATACTACAGACAGGTAGGAGAATGCCTGGGCTCCAGCGTGGTCGGTTGTTAATGAATAGAGAACTACCCTAGACCCCTCTATATAGGCTTTACCGATGATATTATTGGAAAAACGTATTAATGCAGGGGTTGACGGGGGTAAGGTAAGACCAATTGGAGGGGTTTGGGATTTAGTCCTCTTTTTTATACCGTTATATCGAAATCCCGCAGGGGTAAAAAAGTGTGTTTATCTGTTTTAAATTCTTTAGAATCAAGGATAAAAACAGCTCTTTGGCGGCTGTTATTTTTTCCTGCTATCAAAGTTCTGTAAATACTTTACATTTCCTCTTATCAAAATTTAAAAAATGTTTTATTATCGGCAACACCAATAATGCTTGACATTTTCCAGAGTATAAATATAACTGTATACAGTATACAGCTAAAGGTTATAACACGGTTTATATAAGGAGAGGACATGAGTAAAGACAAAGCTACAATCATCTGGACCGAAATCGATGAAGCGCCGGCTCTTGCCACATACGCTTTGCTTCCCAAGATCAAAGCATTCACCAAGGGTACAGGCATCGACGTGGAGACGAGAGACATTTCTCTTTCCGGACGTATCATTGCAAACCTGGGCGAGTATCTCACAGAGGATCAAAGGATTCCCGACTACCTCACTCAGCTCGGTGAACTTGCAAAGACTCCCGAAGCCAATATAATCAAGCTTCCCAACATCTCCGCTTCCATCCCCCAGCTTAAGGATGCAATCAAAGAACTTAAAGAGAAGGGTTATAAGCTCCCCGATTACCCCGATGAGCCCAAAAATGATGAAGAGAAGAAGGTTCACAGCCTTTATGCAAAGGTTCTCGGCTCCGCCGTTAACCCTGTTCTCCGTGAAGGAAACTCCGACAGAAGGGCTGCCGCAGCCGTTAAGGAGTTCGCACAGAAGAACCCCCATAGAATGATGAAAGACTGGCCCGAGAACTCCAAGACCCGTGTTGCTCACATGAACGAAGGCGACTTCTACGGCAGCGAGGTTTCCACAACGGTTCCCGCGGCAACAGATGTTAAGATAGAGTTCGTAGGTGCAGACGGTTCCAAGCAGGTTCTCAAAGAGAAGACCTCACTTCTCGCCGGCGAGGTGATTGATGCCTCCGCCATGAACGTAAAAGCTCTGCGCAAGTTCTACGAAGAGCAGATAGAAGAGGCGAAGAAGGACGGTATTCTCCTCTCACTCCACCTTAAGGCAACTATGATGAAGGTCTCCGACCCCATCATATTCGGCCACGCCGTTGAGGTTTTCCTTGAGGATGTATTCAAAAAGCACGGCGATGCCCTTAAGGAAGCGGGTGTTAACCCTAACTACGGTATCGCAGACCTTCTCACAAACCTTGACAAGCTTCCCGCCGATAAGAAGGCAGAGATAGAGAAGGATATAGAAGAGGTTTACAAGAAGCGCCCCGAGCTTGCCATGGTTGACTCAAGCAAGGGAATCACAAACCTCCACGTTCCCAACGACATCATCATCGATGCATCCATGCCCGTTGTTGTTCGTGACGGCGGAAGGATGTGGGGACCCGACGATGCCCTCCATGACACAGTAGCCATGATCCCCGACAGAAGCTATGCAACCATGTATCAGGAGATCATCGAAGACTGCCAGAAGCACGGCGCCTTCGACCCCTCCACAATGGGAAGCGTTTCCAACGTTGGTCTTATGGCTCAGAAGGCTGAGGAGTACGGCTCCCACGACAAGACCTTCGAGGCTCCCGGCAAAGGAAAGATTCAGGTTGTTGATGCCTCCGGTAAGACCCTCCTTGAGCAGTCAGTTGAGGAAGGGGATGTATTCAGAATGTCTCAGGTTAAGGATGATCCCATAAAGGACTGGGTAAAGCTTGCTGTTACCCGTGCCAAGGAATCAGGCGCACCTGCAGTGTTCTGGCTCGACAAGAACAGGGCGCATGATGCTCAGCTTATCGAGAAGGTAAACACCTATCTCAAGGACCACGACACCAGCGGTCTTGAGATAAAGATAATGGCTCCCGTGGATGCGATGAAATTCTCCCTTGAGAGAATAAGAAAGGGTGAGGACACTATCTCTGTAACCGGTAACGTTCTCAGAGACTACCTCACAGACCTCTTCCCGATACTCGAGCTTGGTACAAGCGCAAGGATGCTCTCCATCGTTCCCCTTATGAACGGCGGCGGTCTCTTCGAGACAGGCGCAGGCGGTTCCGCACCCAAGCACGTTCAGCAGCTCCTCAGGGAAGGGCACCTCAGATGGGACTCCCTCGGCGAGTACTGTGCGCTTATGGCCTCCTTCGACCATATCGCAAGCACATACGACAACGCCAAGGCTAAGGTTCTCTCCGATACACTCAACACAGCCATCGGCACATACCTTGAGAACGGAAAGGCTCCCTCCAGAAAGGTTAACGAGATCGATAACAGAGGTTCATCCTTCTACCTCGCTCTCTACTGGGCAGAGGCTCTCGCCGCTCAGGATCAGGACAGCGTGCTCAAGGAGCGCTTCGCACCTGTAGCCAAGCAGCTTAAGGACAACGAAGATAAGATTATGAAGGAGCTTGAGGATGCACAGGGTCAGCCCGTTGATGTCGGCGGATACTTCCGTCCCGATGTTGAAATGGCTTACAAAGCCATGAGACCCAGCCCCACGCTCAACGCTATAATCGACAGCATGTAATAAACGGAATATTTGTTCGAATAAACTAAGAAGCCGGCGGTCTTTATGGCTGCCGGCGCAAAATCAATACTAAAGGGAGAAAGGCTATGGAGTTCAAAAGACCTAAAATTGCTCTTATCGGCGGCGGCCAGATCGGCGGCGTACTTTCCCAGCTCTGCGCACTTCGTGAGCTCGGCGATGTAGTTATGTTTGATATCGTTGAGGACATGCCCCAGGGTAAGCAGCTTGACATTGCAGAGGCTTCCCGTGTGGACGGCTTCGATGTAGAGCTTAAGGGAACCAATGACTATGCGGATATCGAAGGTGCGGACATATGCATCGTTACCGCAGGACTTCCCAGAAAGCCCGGAATGAGCAGGGATGACCTTCTCACCACTAACTCAAACATCATCAAGGATGTTGGTGAGAACATCAAGAAATACGCTCCCAACTCTCACGTTATCGTAATCTCCAACCCCCTCGATGCCATGGTTACTCTCATGCAGAAAACCACAGGCTTCGCACCCGAGAAGGTATACGGACAGGCAGGCGTTCTTGACTCCTCCAGGTTCGCTACCTTCATAGCATGGGAGCTCGGCGTTGCTGTTAAAGACGTTAACGCAATGGTTCTCGGCGGACACGGCGATACCATGGTTCCCCTCGTACGCTACGCAAACGTAAACGGCGTTCCTGTAATGGAGCAGCTTGTTAGAAAGTACGGTGACGAGGCTAAGGCTAAGGAAGTTATGGACGCTATGGTTGAGCGCACTAAGAAGGCTGGCGGCGAAGTTGTTGCACTTCTTAAGAAAGGTTCAGCGTTCTATTCCCCCGCATCCTCCGCAATCCAGATGGCAGAGGCTGTTCTTAAGGACGAGAAGAGAGTACTTCCCGTTTGTGCCCTTCTTCAGGGTGAGTTCGGCGTGGAAAACTACTATGTAGGCGTTCCCGTGGTTCTCGGCAAGGATGGTATCGAGAAGATAGTAGAGCTTGAGCTTAACGACGAAGAGCAGGGCATGTTCGACCATTCTGTAAACGCCGTTAAGGGCCTTATCGAAGATATGGGCCGCCTCGGCTTCATGTAAGATATTAAGGTAGAGTGATTTTAAAACATGGCCCACAATTTTAAGCTTGATTGTAACTGCCCGTTGGCGTACTATTGCGAAGTTTTTTCGCTAAATAAAGCTAGGAAGGTGGGCCATGTATTTGCATGAATTTCAGGCAAAGGGACTTCTCCGCAGCTACGGCATTCCGGTGCCCGATGGCGGCGTAGCTTCCACTGCCAGCGACGCTTTACGCGTTGCAAAAGAACTTCAAGGAGACAAGTGGGTCATTAAGGCTCAGGTACACGCAGGCGGTCGTGGTAAGGCCGGTGGTGTAAAGATTGTGGACAAGTACTCCTCTGTTTACGACACATCCACCGAAATGCTCGGTATGAAGATCATAACCAAGCAGACAGGTGAAGAGGGTAAGACGGTTCGCAGGATACTTGTTGAGGAAGCGACGGACATCCGTCATGAAATATACCTGAGTTTTATGGTGGACAGAGACAGCGAGCAGCACGTTATGATCGCCAGTGCCGAAGGGGGTACGGAGATCGAAGAGCTTGCTGAGACTAATCCTGAAGCAATCATCAGCGAGAAGCTTAGCGCTGTTGTTCCCATGGGTAACTACCAGGGGCGCAAGATTGCTAAGATGCTCGGTCTTGAGGGCAAGCTTATAAACAGGTTTGCCGCTGTTGCCGCAAAGCTTCATCAGGTATTTATAGAGCAGGACTGCATGCTCCTTGAAATCAATCCCCTTGTTATCGACGGAAAGCAGAACGTCATCTGCCTTGACGCCAAAGTTTCCGTAGATGACAACGCTCTTTTCCGCCACAGTAAAGTGGAAGAGATGAAGGACTACGGCGAGATGGATCCCCAGGAAGTAAGGGCCTCCATATACGACCTGTCCTATGTCAGCATGGACGGCAACATCGGCTGCATGGTTAACGGAGCCGGACTTGCCATGGCTACCATGGACATCATCAAATTCTACGGCGGTGAGCCTGCGAACTTCCTCGATGTTGGAGGGGGTGCGGATGAAAACAAGGTAAGGGAAGCTTTTAAGATTATCCTTACCGACCCGCAGGTTAAGGTTATCCTTGTAAATATCTTTGGCGGTATCGTCCGCTGCGACCTCATTGCAAAAGGGGTTCTTAAGGCGGCCGAAGAGGTTCCCGGCGACAGACACCTTGTTGTCAGGCTCGACGGAACGAACGTTGAAGAGGGTAAAGCTCTTATCAACGAACACGCCAAGTCCTCCGGTCTGAGCGTTCACGCAGCAGACACCATGGCGGACGCAGCTGAGCTTGCGGTTAAACTCGCAAACCAGGCAGAAGATAAAGAGCAGGGGTGATCAGATGAGTATACTTGTAAACAACCGTACAAAGGTCATAGTACAGGGCCTTACAGGCAGTCAGGGTAAGTTCCACGCCGAGAAGATGAAGGAATACGGAACAAGCATCGTTGCCGGTGTTACACCGGGCAAGGGTGGTGAAGAAGTTGACGGAGTTCCGGTTTTCGATACAGTTGTTGAAGCTGTTCGTGCCACCGGCGCAAACGCCTCCATTATATACGTTCCGCCTCCAGGTGCTGCGGATGCCATCATGGAATCTGTGGACGCAAATCTCGACCTCTGTGTGTGCATTACCGAGGGGATCCCCGTTAAGGATATGCTGATGGTTAAGCGTATGATGCGCATCAGCGGTTCCAAAACGATGCTTATCGGTCCCAACTGCCCCGGTGTTATCACCCCCGGTGAGTGCAAGATGGGCATTATGCCCGGAATGATCCACACTCCCGGAACCGTAGGTATCATTTCCAAGTCCGGAACCCTTACCTACGAAGCTGTTAAGCAGGTGAGCGAGTACGGGCTCGGACAATCAACATGCGTCGGTATCGGCGGAGACCCTGTTATCGGTCTCTCGTATATCGAGCTTCTTGAGATGTTCGAAAATGATGCGCAGACGGAGCTTGTGGTTCTCATAGGCGAAATCGGCGGCCAGGCGGAAGTCAGAGCCGGCGAATGGATTAAGGAGAACTTCTCCAAGCCCGTGGTAAGCTTCATCGCAGGACAGACAGCCCCCAAAGGAAAGAGAATGGGACATGCTGGTGCCATCGTTTCCGGCGGAGACGATACTGCCGCTGCCAAGATGAAGAAGCTTGCTGAGTGCGGTGTTAATGTAGTTGAACAGCCCTCGGGAATCGGTAAAAAGGTTGCTGAGGTACTGGGCAAGATATAAGGGAATAAAGGGCCTTAAAAAGGCCCTTCCTATAAAAGGCTTAGTGAGGAATTTTAAAGGAGAGCTTAATGGGTAAAGCAGAAGACGTCAAAGTTATTGTTGAATATTGCAAAGGATGCGAGATCTGCGTAGAGCTTTGTCCTACTCAGGTTCTTGAGATGAAGGATTTCAAGGCTCATGTTGCTGATCTTGATAAATGTATCGCATGTATGATGTGCGAACTCAGGTGTCCTGATTTTGCAATCGAAGTTTATAAAAAAGGCGAATAGGAGGAATTTGTGGCTAAAGATATTAGATTCCTTCAAGGAAACGAAGCTGTTAGTGAAGGAGCCCTTTACGCCGGATGTAAGTTTTACGCCGGTTACCCCATCACACCTTCAACTGAGATAGCCGAGCACCTTTCCGGTTCACTCCCGAAAGTAGGCGGACGCTTCGTTCAGATGGAAGATGAAATTGCTGCAATGGCAGCTACAATCGGCGGTGCTATCGCCGGTCAGAAATCGATGACCGCTACCAGTGGTCCCGGTATGTCACTTAAAATGGAGAACCTCGGTTACGCATGTCTTACCGAGATTCCCTGTGTGATAGTTAACGTTATGAGAGGCGGTCCCTCAACCGGTCTTCCCACCGGCCCCGGACAGTCCGACATTATGCAGGCAAAGTGGGGAACCCACGGCGACCACCCCGCCGTAGCACTCACCCCCTCAACAGTACCCGAGCAGCTCACTGAGACTGTTAGAGCTTTCAACATCGCAGAGAAGTACAGGGTACCCGTTATCCTCCTCACCGATGAGATTATCGGACACATGAGAGAGGCTGTTGAGATGCCCGAGCCCGGCGAGCTCGAAGTTGTGGACCGTAAGGTTCCCACTTGCGACCCGAGCGAGTATCTCCCCTACAAGCCCGATGCTGATGATCTTGTACCCCCCATGGCCGCTTTCGGCTCCGAGTACAGGTATCACATCACTGGCCTTAACCACGCTGAGGACGGCTTCCCCTCAAACGACGGTAAGCTTGCTCAGGCTGATGAAATTCGTCAGCAGAAGAAGATAGATCAGGCCTATGACGATATCGTAAAGGTTGAAGAGTTCATGTGTGAAGATGCAGAGCATCTCATATTCGCCTTCGGAAGTACTGCCCGCTCCGCCAAGGAAGCTGTGCAGAAGCTCAGAGAAGAAGGTATCAAGGTTGGTCTTTTCAGACCCCTTACAATATGGCCCTTCCCCGAGAAGCACCTTGAGAAGTATGTAGGCAAGGCTAAGACTGTTGTTGTTCCCGAGATGAACCTTGGAATGGCAATCTTCGAAGTTGAGAGAGTCTTCAAGGGACAGGCAAAGATCGAAGGCTTCAACAAGATCGACTCCGAGCCTATCAACCCCATCGAAATCATGGAAACAGTAAGGAGGGTCAAGTAATGGCTTTCGATTACAGCGCATATCTCAGAGACGGAAAGATCCCCCACATCTGGTGCCCCGGATGCGGTTACGGAATAATCCTGAAGTCATTCATTCGTGCCATCGACAAGCTCGGCTGGAACAAGAATGAAATAGTTGTAACCTCCGGAATCGGCTGTGCAAGCCGTCTTCCCGGTTATGTTGACTTCAACACTCTTCATACAACACACGGCCGTTCACTCGGGTTTGCCACAGGCGTTAAGCTTGCCAACCCCAACCTTAAGGTAATCGGCCTCGGCGGTGACGGCGATATGACAGCTATCGGCGGTAACCACTTCATACACGCATGCAGAAGAAACATCGACATCACCTGCCTCGTGTTCAACAACTACATCTACGGTATGACCGGTGGACAGTACTCACCCACAACGCCTAAGAACGCTAAGGCGACTACTGTTCCCTACGGTAACGCAGATAACCAGTTCGACATTTCCTCCCTCGCCATCGGCGCTGGAGCTACATTTGTTGCCAGAACCACTACCTACCACGCAGTTCCCATGGAGAAACTCATCATGCAGGCTCTCCAGCACAAGGGATTCAGCGTTGTGGAAATCATGGCCGGATGCCCCACAGGATACGGACGTAAGAACAAGCAGGGCTCCCCTGCAAACATGATCCAGTGGCAGAAGGATATGTCCGTACCCGTTGCTAAGGCTAAGGACATGACTCCTGAAGAAATGGGTGACAAGTTCGCAGTGGGCGTTCTTCATCAGGAAGAGAAGACAGAGTACGTTGAAGCCTACGATGCGCAAGTCGGCTTGAGTTGAGGTGAATAATGGCGAGAAATGAGATAAGACTTAGCGGCTCCGGCGGACAGGGTATGATCACCGCCGGAATCATTCTAGCAATGGCTGCTTCCGTTCACGAAGGCAAGCAGGCAATTCAGTCTCAGTCCTACGGACCCGAGGCTAGAGGCGGCGCTTCCAAGGCAGAGGTTATCATCAGCGATGAAGCTATCTACTACCCCAAGGTAATGGCTCCCGATGTACTCGTTGCCCTTACCCAGGAAGCTGCAGAGAAATACTCCAAGGATCTTAAAGAGGGCGGAATCCTCATACTTGACGAGCTTATGGTTAAGCAGGCTCCTCCCGGAAACTTTAAGGTTTACACCATGGATATAATCAGAACTGCCGCCGATAAGGTGGGCAAGGCTATGGTTGCAAACGTTGTGACACTCGGCGCTCTTAACACTCTCTGCGAGTTTGTTCAGCCCGAAAGCCTTGAAAAAGCAGTTCTCAGCCGTGTTCCCAAGGGAACCGAGGATCTTAACAAGAGAGCCCTCGAAGCCGGCGCAGAGCTTGCAAAAGCTTATAAGTAAAAAATCAACCCTCACAGGTTTTTTGAAGCCCGTCTCTTTTGAGGCGGGCTTTTTTTTTGCACAAATGCGCATTGTCTTGCGATTACCCTTCTCGCAATGTAAAATTTATATGTGAGAATTAACACACATCTATATTTGATTAATTCTTGAATTAGTGAGGCCGTCCCGTGAATGAATGTCTTCCTGCACTTATGGATAAACTTGAAGAGGGTGTGATTGTATATCGTGAAAGGATCGTTTATGCAAACAGGGCCGCATGCGAAATTTCCGGCTATACTGCCGATGAGCTTGCTTTGAAGCCTGTTATCGACCTCGTTTCTTCCGAGCACAAAGATATTGCCGCAGAAGCTTTCGAAAGGCGGCTTAAGGGTGACAGCTTCACAGAGAATTACGATTGCCTCAGAATAACCACCTCCAGAGGCGAGTTTCGTATCGTTAAGGCTTACTCATGCCCTATCGAATACAAAGGCAAGCCCGCCGGGATGGTTTCCTTTCGGGATATTACGAAAGAGGTGGAGCGGGAGAAGGAGCTTGAGGATACCAGAGATCTTTTCGAGATCCTTACAAATAACTCCTACTCAGCTATATACATCTATACCGACACGTATATCTTCGCAAACCCAGAGTATCTGGAGATAACTGGCTACACCCTTGAAGAGCTTAAGAAGCTTGCCCCCTACGACCTGATCCACGAATCACAGAGGGATGAGGTCAGAATAAATGTCAGGAAACGACTGAACGGGGAGAGGTTCTCCCAGAAATATCATGAGCGACATCTTATACGTAAGGACGGTAAAGAGCGGATCGTCAGGGTAGCAACAAACACCATTAAGTATAAGGGTGAGTATGCCGGGCTTGGTTCCGCCATTGATATTACAGACCTCGTGGAGCTACAGAATCATCTTGAGGAAAGGGTTCACGAGGAGAGCCGCAAGAGGCTTAAGCAGGAACAGCTGATGATCCAGCAGTCCAAGCTTGCTGAACTTGGGGAGATGCTTGGCTCCATCTCACATCAGTGGAAACAGCCCTTGAATGCCCTTGGTATGATGATTCAGGATCTTCAGGTAACCGGTGAAGAGAGCAGTGAGTTAGACCGTGATTATCTCGACTGGATATGCACCAATTCCCTCGAGCAGATAAGCTATATGAACGATACGATCACCGATTTCAATAACTTTCTGCGCCCCAGCAAAACCCCCTCGAGCTTCAGCATGGAGGATGCTCTCTGGCCGACCATAAAGATATTCCAGCCACAGGCGAGGAAATCCAATATAAAGCTTAATATCAGATGCACTGTGGGTAACCATGACGAAAACATCGAATCAAAGGACCATGGCCTTGATTATCTCCTTAACGCTAGTGATCTTGAGATAGACTGTTCAAAATGCATCAGCAGAAACCTCAGGCTTTTCGGATACCGCAACGAGTTTATGCAGGTCCTTTTGAATATATTCAATAACGCAAGAGAAGCCGTTTCAGAACGCTTTAGAAACAGCCCCGGAAGTGGTGAGATACTTGTGAATATTTCTATAAACGAAGATTTTGCGCATATGGAGATAGCGGACAACGGGGGTGGCATCCCCGAAGATAAGCTGGATAAGGTATTTGACCCCTTCTACACCACAAAGGAGAACGGGACGGGCTTCGGGTTGTACATGGTCAAAAGCATAGTTGAAAACAATATGGGCGGAAGCCTTGAGGTCTCAAACAGAGGGAAAGGGGCTGTGTTCTCGCTCAGCGTTCCCCTCGCCAATCATGTGGTTGCCTCCACTTAGGGCTTAGGAAGCTCCGTATTAAGGCAGACGTGCCCGTTTTCATCGATCTTCAGCAGTCCTTTCCCAGAGAGTTTCTCTGCGGTTTTTCTTCTGCTTTCGCTGAGGGTAATAAGGCAGAAGTCATCCGCTCTGCCCGTAGTGCAGACAGAGGAGAGGAGCCCAGTAATGAATGAGTATTCTTCTGAATCTATCTTCCCTTCGGATTTTAGGTATTCCCAGTAGTCATTAAGAGCAAGCTTGCGCAGTCCCGCCAGAAGGAAGTCATACATCATTCGCAGAGATCGATTTGCACCCTCCAGAACAAAGGAGAGGAACGGGGTCATATCGAAGCCGCCCGAACGTTCCGCCATAATGAATGAATGGAAGTATTCCTTACGGTTCTCAAGGTAGTAAATAGGCATGAGCCTGCAGAGGTATCGATACCCTGCCTTCTTGAGTATTGCGCCTTCGACCCCCCTTGCCGTTCTTCCGTTTCCATCGCCGAAGGGGTGGATCATGCTGATGTGGTAATGCGCCGCTGCAGCACGCAGAACAGGGTGAAGCTCCTTTATCTCAGGGCTGTTAAACCATGAAGTAAGGCCACGCATAAGTTCGGGTATGTTCGATTTAGGTGGTTCGAAGTGTTTAAAGTCCGCAGGTTTAGTCCGGTAGCATCCCGGTATGTTCCCCTCCCTGCGCACATCGAAGGTTATATGGGTGTGCAGGCGTTTAATGAACTCTTCGCTTATCTCAAAGGGTTCGCTGGAGGGTATTATGGAGTCGATGAGGTTGTATACTATGCGCATGTTCCCCAGCGTCTTCTCCCGCACAGGCTTATGGTAGCTTTCCTGGAGGATTTTGAGCAGGGAGAGTGCCTCCTCTTCGCCGAGGTTCTCTTCTTCTATGGCGATATTGGAGTAAACGCACCGGTTAAGCACCTCCTCCATGAAGCCGTATGCCCCGGGAACTACAGGCAGACCGTTTACCGTCTCATAGCGTGCATCAAGCTCTGCCAGAAGAGGCTTTATTGCCACCGGATCGTAGCGGCAGCTGAGGGAGACATTCTCGTAGTCTTTAGTGAGTATCTTTTTTATCATCATCACAACCTCACCGATATTATATTATAATCTTAACTAAGAGGGAAGGATAAGGGGCCAAAACAGCTATAAATGGCTTAAAAGGACCATCTCGCTCTTGACTTTCCTGAGATTAGGAATAAGGTATAAATGTTGAATAAAAATAAACGGCTGAAGTAAACATGGAGTTCTTCGACATTTCTCATGCTCCCCGTAAGATTGATGACAGCACCGTCATTTCTAATCAGTTACAGGAATATTGATAAATTGTTATACCATAATGGGGAAGGATTGCCCTTTTAGGTTATAATTACGATTATTATGAAATATATAATTAAAGAAGTTTTCCATATATAAACTCAAGAGCCACACCAGGAAAGGAGTTCTAATTGTTACGCAAACTTAAGAAGAAGATATTCAAGAATCAAGACGGGAAGGACAAGGTTGTTATTAAGGAGATAACGCCTGAAAGGCCTGAGCAGAGCGGGGGCGTAAGTAAGCCCAGACCCGTTGTAACACCCGATTCAGAGAAGAAGCAGGCTGATAAGCCCGGTTCAGCACCCAGAAACAACCAGAGAAACAAACCGGCAAGGAAAAGAAGCGACTCACCTAACCAGCCGCAGAATAAGCCAAAACAGGATGAAAACGCACCGAGGCAGTCGCAGGATAAGCCCTCCGGCGATTCAGGCAAAGGTGAGAGCAAGCCTAAGGGTAATGCACCCCAGAGGAAGAAACCCTCACCAAGGAAGCCTTCCAGGGAAAGAACAAGAACAGCTCCCCCCAAGTCCAAAGAGGTAAAGATTGCCAAACCCGTTGAGAAGAAGGACTTCGGACCATGGGATCCTTCGGAGTTTGTTGTGGAGCCCAAAGAGGGTGAAACAAGGTTTCATGATCTCAACCTTCCCGTTCCCCTTCTGCGTGCCATTGCAGATATTGGTTTCAAATACTGCACACCCATTCAGGCGGAGATCCTCCCAGAGGCATTCAAAGGTAACGATGTAACAGGAAAGGCGCAGACAGGAACGGGGAAGACAGCCGCATTCCTGCTCACGGCCATGAAACATATACTCGAAAACCCCATAGAGGGTAAACGCAGAAAGGGCACACCCCGTGTTCTTGTTATGGCTCCCACCAGAGAGCTTGTTATGCAGATCGAAAAGGACGCTGTCAACCTCGGCAAGTACACCGACATCGAGACTCTGAGTGTCTTCGGTGGTATGGGATACGAGAAGCAGAAGCGGACTCTCGCCGAGAAGAATGTCGATATTGTAATTGCCACCCCTGGAAGACTCCTTGACTTCAAGCACAACAAAAACGTATTTCTCGGCAGTCTGGACATGGTTATCATCGATGAGGCGGACAGGATGCTCGATATGGGCTTTATCCCTGATATCCGTAAGATCATGAACTCAACTCCCCCCAAGGAGGAGCGGCAGACCATGCTCTTCAGCGCAACACTGAACCAGCAGGTTACCGAGCTCGCCTCACGCTGGACCAAAAACCAGTTCAAGGTGGAGATAGAGCCGGAGAACGTAACGAGTGAACAGATCGAACAGCGTGCCTACGTTATCTCCAGTGATGAGAAGTTTAAGCTTCTCTATAATATGATTACCCAGCAGGATCTTAAGAGTCTAATCGTATTCACCAACCGAAGGGACCAGACACGCAAGCTGAGCGAGAAGCTTACACGCTATAACATAAGCTGTAACATGCTTTCGGGTGATGTTAGTCAGTCCAAGCGTATCAAGACCCTTGAGAGTTTCCGTTCGGGTGAGACCAGGGTTCTGGTGGCCACCGATGTAGCCGCAAGGGGTATCCACGTGGACGGCGTTTCCCACGTGTTCAACTATAACCTCCCCGATGATGCGGACAGCTATGTTCACCGTATCGGTCGAACCGGAAGGGCAGGAGCAAAGGGTGTTTCCGTTATCTTCGCATGCGAGGAGGAATCCCTTCTGATACCCCAGATAGAGGAACACACCGGCGTTAAGCTCAACTATATATACCCCGAGGGTGAGCTTATGCAGGATCTCCCCGAACCCACAGGCCCCAAGCCCGAAAGACAGCCCAGAGGGGGCAGACCCGGAGGCTCAAACAACAGGCGCAGAAAGCCGGACGGAAGAAGAAGCGGAAGCAGGCAGAGCGGCAGGTCTGGAGGAAAGCCGGGTGGGAACAAGCCTAAAGCTTAAGGTCGCTGAGTGAGACGGAGAGCATCCGGGAAACACCGGGCTCGTGCATGGTGACGCCGTAGAGAGAGTCTGCGGCGCCCATAGTCTTTTGGCTGTGGGTTATTATAACAAACTGGGTGTCCGCCGAAAGCGTGCGGACAATCTTTAGAAATTTATCAATATTAGCCTCGTCCAGAGGCGCATCTATCTCATCAAGAAAACAGAACGGTGTGGGACGATACAGGAACAGGGCGAAGAGAAGGGTACATGCACTCATCGCCTTTTCCCCTCCGGACAGAAGGTTCATGTTCTGCAGGTTCTTGCCTGGGGGCTGGACGAAGATCTCGATACCGCTGTTGAGCAGGTCATCCGGATCGCTGAGACGCAGCTCCGCCCTCCCTTCACCGAAGAGTATTCCGAACACCTTCTTGAAATTCTCCTTAACCCCTTCGAAGGTATCCTTGAAGAGCATTACGGTGCTGTCGTCGATTTCCCCTATAAGCTCATGAATGCTTGATATGGCGTCCTCAAGATCCTTACGCTGGTCGCTCAGGAACTCATTTCGGGTGCAGACTTCGTCGTATTCCTGTTCTGCGGCCATATTGAGAGGCCCGAGACCCTCAATCTGACCGGCGATATTGTCCAGCTCGGATTTTGCCTTGTTTGGCTGGAAACCTTCTATATCGAGCTCTTCTTCTGTTATATCTGTTTCGAATCTTTCCAGATAGTTCTCTGCGATATTGTCCATATCCGATGAAATGCGCTCACGCTTCATCTCGGTTTCGGAGGTTGCGGACTTCTCCTTCTCAACCTCCGCCTGAACACGCTCGATCTCAATGCGTAGTGCGGAAAGTTCCTTCTCCACTTCGGCAACCTCTTTATCTGCGTTGAGCGCCTTGGAGCGGATCTCGTTCTGCTTTTTCATCAGTGCGGCGTATTCATCCTTCTTTGATTCAAGGCGGTCTTTGAAATTGACGATATCCACCGTGAGGAGCTTGGAGAGCCTGTTTTTTGCATCGGCGAGGTGGCGTGTGGTTTCGGAGATCTCCCTGTCTATATAATGGAGCTCCCTGCCGGAGGCGTTCAGCTTCTCAGCTATCCCCCTTTCTTCGATCTTGAGTGAACCCATGTCGTCCCGGGCGTCCTCGTAGAGGGCTGTTATATCCCCAAGGCGATCCTCAAGGGCGGACTTTTCGTCCTCCTTCTCCCGCTGTTCGGCGGCTTTTTCCTCACGGTCGAGCTTAATGGAGGCGAGTTCCTCCTCGATCTTCTCAAGCTCCTTGAGGGCAAGCTCCATCTCTTTCTCGATAACCTCGCCCCGGCGGCTGAGCTTCTCCTTCACAGCCCTTGCCTCTTCAAGCTGGTGTTTTGTGGTGCGCACATCAAGCTCAAGGGCACTTTTGCGTTCCTCAAGCTCCTCGAGTTTACCTGTGAGCTCCTCGGCATTCATGGAGGCATCATCGTATTCAGCTTCGGCGCTTTGCAGGGTTCCCTCTGCGTTCTTAAGCCTCTCCTCGGTTTCTGCGAGTTTGTTTCTAAGCCCCATGATAACGAAGGAACGGTCATCGGAACCTATCTTTCTGTAAAGACTGCCAATTTTTTCGATATTATCATCGATTCTAGGGCGTGAGAGTAATTCCTCTATGAGACTTTCCGCCTCGCTTTCGAAGGTGAAGCGGAGTGATCCCTCCATCTCTTTTATGGTGGCAACGGCTCTTCCTTTGTCTCTATCACTGTATACGAGGATATCTGCAAGGTGAGCAGGGGCGTTTTCCCCCATCCTGTCTATGAGCAGTGTGGATTCGATGTTTTTCAGGTACTCACCAGAATCACCCACGGCGGCGCTGGAGATCTGGGATGTAAGCATATCCCTGCGGTCGCTTAGAGAGCCCGCTTCACGTCTTGCACTCTCCAGCTTCTCTCTGGCTTCGCTCTCAGCATCCCTTGCCTCATGGAGTTCATCACGTACATCCTCGGTCATGGTGCTGACGGCATCCAGATCGGTGCTGAGGCCGGAGTATTTCTCCTCAAGCTCCTCTGCGTGCTTAACGGCGTTCTCTGTCTCGTTTTCGAGCTCGTCCTTTTCGAGGGTGAAGCGTTTCTTATCCGCCTCAAGGCGGTTTGCCGTGGTTTCTTTCTCGAAAACTTTGTTGGAGAGGGATGTAAGCTCCTGGGTGAGGCGGAGATAGTCCGAATCGACCTCGCTTATCTCCTCGTTGAGATCCTCCCGCATACGAGAGTATTCCTCTATCTGTTCCTGAAGCTCATCAATCTTTTCACCGAGCTCCCGCTTCTCACCCTCCGCCTTTTCCTTCTCCTCAAGGGTGCTCACACGCCTTTCGGTGAACTCACGGAGCTTGCGCTCCATATCTTCAATCTCATGGTGGAGGCGCTCACGGGTTTTCTCCGCCGTTGATATCTCGTTTTCAAGGATCTTTATATCGCCGGAGAGTGAGGCGATGGAATCCCCCATGGAGAGCATCTGGTCGTTCATCTCACGGTAGTCGCCGCGGAGTTTTGAAAGCTCCTTCTCCTTCTCTGTTTCCTGCTTTGTGAGGGATTCGAACTTGGAGATAATTCCGGACATGGCGAGGCGAGCTTCGTTTATCTCATCGAGCAGTCTGGCGGATTCTTCCTTGAGGCGGCTGTACTTATAGTATAGTGACTTCTTTTCAAGGTCGGTTTTCTTTTCCGCAAGCTCTCGGAAACGCTTAACCTGCTCCACCTGCTTGGAGAGGGCTTCCATGTGGGAGCGTATCTCGCTGATTATGTCATTAACACGACCAAGGTTGTCCCTCGTCTGCCCGAGCCTGCGCTCCGCCTCTTTCTTGCGTTCCTTGAAGCGGACCACTCCGGCGGTTTCCTCAAAGAAAACACGGAGCTCTTCGGGGGTGGACTGGATAATCTTGTCCACCTTGCCCTGCTCGATTATGGATATGCTTCGGGGGCCTATGCCTGTGTCGTAGAAGATTTCCCGTATATCCTTGAGGCGGCATTTCCGGTTGTTTATCCGGTATTCCCTTTCGCCGGAGCGGTAGAATTTACGGGTTATCGTAACCTCGGAGAGGGTCCCCCATTTGGATGTTACGCTTTCGGGCAGGTCAGTTACCGTAAGGGATACCTCGGCGAAGCCGGAGGTTTTGCGCTTCTTCGAACCGGAGAATATTATATCCTCCATATCGTTCCCCCGCAGTTCCTTGGGGCTCTGTTCGCCGAATACCCAGCGCAGGGCGTCCATGATGTTGCTCTTGCCGGAGCCATTCGGTCCTACGACGCAGGTGATCCCGTCCGGGAATTCCACGGCTGTTTTGTCCACAAAGGATTTGAATCCCTGAAGCTGAAGGCTTTTGAAACGCATGGGTTATTTTATGCCACTTGGAGAAAAAGTTAAATCATTTTTTTAGCGAAAAAAGGGGGCTGTTAAGCCCCCCTGTATTGTTGGTTTAGCACTGTTTTTACTGAACCTTGAATTTAGAGATAAGCTGATTCAGGTTCTCTGTCTGGTTCTGCAGGTCGTTTATGGTGTGTGCAACTTCTGAGAATGCCGCTGAGCTTTCCTCAATGGCGGAGGCGATACCCTGCAGGTTGCTGTTGATATTCATGGTGGATTCGTTCTGGATGTTAACAAGGCTCATCACAGATTCGCTCTCCTGATGGATAAGGTTGGCGGATTCAACGATCTCATCGAATACGTTTCTTGTTTCCTCTGCCGCTTCGATACCCTGATCCACACTGCTCTCAGCATCCTTCATGCCTTCCTCGGCAGAAGCCGCCTCTTTCTGCAGGGTGGAGATAATCCCGCTTATCTCCTTTGTGGCGGTCTGGGTTCTCTCTGCCAGCTTCCTTACCTCATCGGCAACAACGGCGAATCCTCTGCCCGCCTCTCCAGCCCTTGCGGCCTCGATGGCGGCGTTCAGGGCGAGAAGGTTGGTTTGGTCTGCGATATCGTTAATGACATTGATGATATCACCGATATCGTCGGATGAGCGAGAGAGCCCGCCGATAATGCTGGAGAGCTCGGCAGTGCTCGATTTTATGTGGGTAACCTTTTCGATGGTTCTTTCCAGGAACTCCTTACCGTTACCGGTTACCTGCAGAGCGTTCTCGGATTTCTCTCTGGTCTGCTCAACATGGCTTGTAACCTCTCCGGCGGAGTTTGTTACTTCGTCCATGCCTCCGGCCACTTCGGACATCTGCTGTGCCTGACTGTCCGCAGTAACGCTCAGCTCTTCCGATGTACTGGAAAGCTGGTTTGTTGCTGATACAACCGAATCGGTGGTATCCCGCACGGTGAGGATGGCATCCCGTATATTGTCTACGAACTTGTTGAACTCATCGGCAACGGTTCGAATCTCGTCGTTGGTTTTAACCTCAACCTTCTTAGTAAGGTCTCCTGCGGCGATCTCCTTGAAGACGCCGATGAAGCTGAGAAGGGGCTTCGTTATCATGCTGGCAATAATAAAACTTACGACGATGAATATGGCTATTATTATGGGTGCAAGGATGAAGTTTATATTTCTTAGCTTTATTATGGGTCTTTCAAGCTCCTCAATATAGCTCCCTGCGGCTACAATCCAATCCATCTCGGGGAGGTATTCATAGATTACGATCTTCTCCCTTGCCTTTTCTTCTCCAGGGTTTTTCCATGGGTATATGATCTTGCCGCTCTTCTTCTCAAGCATCTCCTTGATAAAGAGCCTTCCGTCTGTATCCTTGGCGTTGGCTAAATTTTTCCCTTCGCTGGCAGGGTGTACCATGAGCTTACCTTCATTATTGAGGATGTATCCGTACCCTGTATCACCTATCTTTACATCGAGGATGTAATCACGGAAATCGGCGGTTCTAACAAGCTGGGGAAGCTCCTCCTTTGCTGCCAATCCGACAATAAACCACCCCCAGGGCTGGAAGAAGTTTGCATAGGCGAAGTATTCCTTCTCGCCGTTTCCGTCATCCCATTTTATGGTGGCAAATCCATTCTTGTTTTCCAAAACCTTGGTGAAGCCGTCTATCTCATGAAGATCCTGTCCTATCATTCTACCGTTGGGGTGTTCGTATATCTTCCCATTCTCTTCGGCTATCATTATATAACCGGAATCGAGGATCTTCTGCCTGCTTAGTACCTGAGAGGCCTTCCATTTTGCAGCGGCTTCTTCGTTGATGCCCTGCATATGCTCTCCGTACTCGAAACGTACCGTTTCAACGTTTGAGTCCACAACGCCTTCGAGATAGTTTTTTGTGCTGGTGGATATGGAGGCTTTAACCATTGATGTGAATATCTCGGCGATGTGCTGGAGATCCTTTTCGATCATTGTATAGGCCATCTTGCTGGAGACCCTGTAACTGGTTATAATGAGGAAGCTTACCGCTATCAGAGAAAGAAGGCTGAACGAAACAATAATCTTGAGTTTGATAGACATCTTCATTGAATTTACCCCGGACTGTAAAATTTAAAAAATGTGTTTTAAATATGTTAGCTTTCTTGTTACTTTGTCAAGAGAAAGCTTCTAGTATCTTATCATTAGAAATCTGTATTTAATAGCACATTTTTCCAGAGGAAAGTAATTAATAAAACAGAGTTCTACACTTACGCCTTTTGATATATAGATAAGTATATATTGACAAAAAGAATGGTGCAGGTTTTACTGCCTTTGTCTCATATAAAGCTATTTTTGGAGTGTTTACCATGGGTTTCTTTGACATATTTAAAAAGAAGAAGAATATAGATGAGGATGATTCCCTTTCAGAGGAGCATGAGCTTGAAGAATCACCAGAGGAGCCGGAACCAGAAGGTGGAGCTGAAGAGCCCGCTGAAGAGGCGGCTTTAGAGGATGAATCCAAAACCGGAGAAGCGATCCCCGCTGAGGAGATAACGGGGGAAGAGCCGAAGGGTGATATTAAGCCCGTCTCCGGCGATGAGCTACCCGATCCCGAAGAGATAGAGGTGGGTATCCCCGAGGAGGAGCTTGAGACGGAGATCGAACCCGAACCGGAGCAAGAGCCCGAGAAAGCGGCAGAGGAGGACCCCAAAAAAGAGCGGAAAGGGCTTTTCAGGCGTTTGCGCATGGGGCTTTCCAAAACATCCGGCAAGCTTGTTGGTGGTATCGAAACAGTTTTTGCTGGTAAAAAGGTTATTGACGAGGAGCTCTTGGAGGAACTGGAGGAGCTTTTCATCTCTGCTGATGTGGGGGTTAACACCTCCCTATCTATTATAGATGATGTACGTTCGGAGGTTTCCAGAAAGATCCTGAAGAATCCTGAGGATCTCAAGGAATCTCTTAAGACAAAGATAAAGGATATACTATCCCTGGACAATAGTCTGGTTCAGGTTGATGAGAACCCTTATGTTGTTGTAGTCGTTGGTGTTAACGGCACTGGCAAGACCACGAGCATCGCAAAGCTGGCCCGCATGTTCAAGGCGGAGGGGCTCAGAACGGTACTCGCCGCCGGCGACACATTTCGTGCGGCGGCTGTGAACCAGCTGAGCGTATGGGCGGAGCGTGCTGGTGTTCCCATAGTTAAGCAGGCGGAGGGGAGCGATCCCGCCGCAGTTATATACGATGCCGTTACATCCGCAAAGGCAAAGGGATACGATGTCGTTATCGCAGATACGGCGGGAAGGCTCCACAATAAAGCGAACCTTATGAAGGAGCTGGACAAGGTCTTCCGTGTTATTAAGAAAGAGATGCCCGATGCACCCCACGAGGTTCTCCTTGTTCTCGATGCCACAAGCGGCCAGAACGCCCTCGCACAGGCAAAGGTATTCCACGAGGAGATCGGTGTTACAGGAATCGTGCTCACCAAGCTGGATGGAACAGCCAAGGGGGGTGCTATCATAGGCATAGTGAACGAACTCCAGATCCCCGTTAAGTTTATCGGATTCGGCGAGGGTATGGATGATCTCCGCCCCTTCGATGCGGATAATTTTGTGGATGCTTTGTTTCAAAGCGAAGGGGAAGACGAGGCTGAATGAGGCTGCTGAGTCTTGAGTCGTGCAGTTCTCTTTTCAGAAGCCTTAAGGAGGAGATTTCCCCCTATCCCCCTGTGGCGGCTAAAGTGGAGGGTGAGTGGTACAGGCTTAATCTTTTTGACAAAGAGGTTTGCGAGTATTTGAGCGCAGGTGAGCTTAGCCCGGCAGAGGCCGTTGCACTGCATATGGAACTGCTCGGGGATCTTGGTCCGGCTGAGCTGGGCAGGATAGTTACCCTCTGTGCGCACTTCGGTATCGAACCCTGTACGGTTCCCGGAATGGAACGCTTTGTGAAGGGTAAGCGCAGTTTTGATGCACTGAGGGTTCTTGGGGAAGCCCCGATTGAATTTCTCAACTATATAGAGCAGAAACGCCCCTCATTGAAAATCATATCCATTTATTCAAGCCTCAGTATTAGTGGCAGAAGGTTCCTCCATGAATACACAATCGAAACATCCCCAAGTGTCTCCGCATTCAGGAAAACCGTTGAGCTGTTGAGCGATATGGGTGAGGAGAATACACCGGAGAATTATACGCCCGAAGCACTCGATGAGCTTGCCGGTACACGCAGTTCGTTTCGCCGTGATTTTATGGACAGCTTCTCAAACCTCTCAGGCCCGCTCGATATTCAAAGCAATTCCGGCTTTGAGGACGGCTCCCTCACCCTCAGGATAGATTTCTCCACCCCGGAGGAGTTCGAGGCGAAGATAAAGGGAGCGGCGGATTCAGCAGACAGGATCAGAGATATCTACAGGTTCCTACAAGAAAATGATATATGTTGAGAAAACCGCCCTCGGAACTGAGCTGACAGAGAGGCTCGAAAGGGAAGGGCGGCAGATGCAGGTGGTTGAACCTGGGTTTATACCCGAGGATGATAAGAAGAATATCCTGATCACCTCCTCCGCCAACAATTTTGTACATAAATGCCCCGCAACAAGTATATACAGGTGCTGTGGATACTTCGTAACCGATGCTGTGGAGGGTTGCCCCTTCGACTGCTCCTACTGCATACTGCAGGCTTATCTTAACCACTCATGGATCAAAGTATATTCGGATCTGAGCCGTATGGAGAGTGAGATCCGCACCCTTGCCGCAGAGGGGAGGAGGAGGCTTGGTACGGGGGAGCTGGCGGACAGCCTCGCCCTTGACGGGGTTCTGGGGTTGAGCGAGTTCTTTGTGCCCATCGTTAATTCTCTTGATAACATACAGTTTGAGCTTAAAACCAAGTCGGTACAGGTATCAAGGCTGTACAACCTGAATCCCCGAAACGTTGTCCTCAGCTGGAGCCTTAATCCGTCATATATCGCTGAGCGTGAGGAGCATGGCGCCGCCCCCGTTTCTGAGCGGATAAAGACTGCTGCACAGATGGCGGAATGCGGTTACAGGCTGGCATTCCACTTCGATCCGCTTATCATGTATCCCGGCTGGGAGGAGGGTTACCGAAGCCTCATAGAGGAGCTTACGGATAGCATCGACCCTGCTGTGGTGGAGTATATCAGCATATCCACCTTCCGCTTCATGCCGGATCTTGCAGGGATTGTGCGTGAAAAGCACCCTGAAAGCCTCCTAATGCGAGGGGATTTCGTGAACGGTTTGGATGGAAAGATGCGCTATTTCAAGCCCCTGCGCACAAAGATGATCAAAATGGTAACTGAAGCCTTGCAGAGTAGATGGAAGGATGTTTTTATATACTACTGTATGGAGCATTCCACAGTATGGGAGCAGAATTTCGGCTTTGATCCCGGCGAAAGGGACGAGTTGGAGGGGCTGTTCCCCTTTTACGGAAGGTGAGACCGATGCGCTTTGCATGCTTTGACATAGGCGGAACAAACCTTAAGAGAGCGGTAGTTAACGATAAAGGTGAGATCCTCTCGTTCAGCTCACTTAAAACACCATCGGAATATGCCGGTCTTCTTGAAAGCATTTCGGAATTTATCCCCGATGATGTTCATTCTGTGGGTATCGGTATACCCGGAACATACTCACGGGGGAGAGCATACTGCCCTAATCTCAAGTCCCTTAACGGCAAATCCCTTGGAGCGGATATTAAGGGGATGAGCGGTAAGGATGTCTTTGTGGAGAATGATGCCGGCCTTGCAACCCTGGGCGAGTTGGCTTTCTTTGAGGATGAATCAACCCGCAATATGATCCTGCTCACACTCGGAACGGGTGTCGGCGGTGGGCTTATCATGGATGGTTCGTTGGTAGGCTCGGAGAGGGCTGTCTTTGAAGTGGGCCATATAACCCTTGACGCCATGGGTGAAAGGTGCGGTTGCGGTAAATGCGGATGCTTCGAGACCTTCTGTTCCATGAGTGGGCTTGTCAGGATCTTTAACACCCTTTCCGAGGAGGAGAGGGTGGAGAAGGCGGCTGATGTGTATAAGCTCTGGAATATGGGGCACACCGTGGCGGGGCTCTCCTTCGAGCGTTACGCACATTATCTGGCCCACGGTATGGCAAGCCTTGCAAACCTTTTCAGCCCCCAGAAGATAAAGATCGGCGGAGGGTTGAGCGAGCTTTCCGATGCGTACCTCCCCAGCGCTGTGCGTATATTCTCACGCATAGTTTATCCCAGCCTGCGGGGAGAGATAATTATTGAGACGGCTCAGTCACGCAACAGGGCGGGTATACTCGGTGCGGCTGCCCTCTGTCTGCGTTCTCAGTAGTCCTCGCCGTGATCGTCCCAGAACTCCTGCCTGAAACGGATCACACGGTTCCTGCCCTCTTCCTTCGCCTTATATAGTGATATGTCAGCAAACTTGATGGCCTGCCAGAAGTTTTCCGTATCTCTGGGGAATATTGATATACCTATGCTTAGTGTCTTCTTGATCGTAACCGAGGGGGAGATCTTCATCTCATAGTTCTGCATGTTCTCCCGGATCTTCTCAGCAACGGTTATAACCGCCTCGTCATCCCCCGCTTCCTTGATTATGACAAGGAACTCCTCGCCGCCGTAGCGGACGACGATATCGGACGCTCTCACCGATGACTTCAGCACTGCGGAGAGCATCTGCAGAACCTTGTCGCCAACCTCATGTCCGTGGACATCGTTTACCTTCTTGAAGTAGTCTAGATCGCACATCAGGATGCCGATATTCGTGTTTTTGCGCCTGTTTTCAGCTATTAGGAATTCGGTGTATTCCTCAAGGAACCTTCTGTTGTTGAGCCCTGTGAGGGGGTCCTTGAGGGTGGTTTCCCGAAGGTTTTTGAGCAGTTTCTTGCTTTCGATAACGGGTGATGCGTTTCGCAGGTATTCCTGCAGGACGGGGAGCTTATTTTTAAACTCCTCCTCTTTCTCAGGCTTTATGGTTATGTGCACAACTTCCCCTGCGGTTCCCCCAATAATAATGGGTATACACATATGCTTGCGCCCTTCGTCGTAACCGAGAAACTTGGGACAGGAGCGGTACTCCGGTTCGCCCATAACAGTTTGGGCAAGGCGTTTCGCCCTGCACTCATCGGCGTGAATCAGAATATCCGAAGCGCAGGGCATCGGCTCCAGAGTGCAGGAATCGCCGCAGATCTCATGGTTGAGGTAGTTGATCCTGTTCTTGGCATCGTCCACCTCATATATGGCGAAGTTTTTGATGCCGAAGGTGTCAAGCAATGTGAATATCCTTGTATAAACCTCAACAATATTCTGATCCTCTTCAATGAGCTGTTTAAAACGCTCCATATTTATCCGCTTCTGGAGGTAGTTGTTGAAGGCCTCTATCATGCGGCCTATCTCGTCCTTGTTGCCCGCTTTTAGCTTCATATCCGTTTCGCCGGAGGCGGCAAGGGCGTCTATACTTTCGGTTATACTGTTTATGTTTTTGGTCATCCCCCTCAGATAGGTGAAGAGGAAGCCGATTACGATTATTGTTGCCACAAGACCCAGAAGAAAACTGAATCCCACAGCTTTGATGATCTCCATCCTCTTACGTTTAAGGATGCTGTTTATATTCTTTTCAGCCGCTTCGGTTTTATCGAGGCTCATGATGTAGTAGTTAAGGGGCTCGAAGTACATGGTGTTCACAAAGTAGCCCCTTGGCTCATCCTTTGCGGCAAAGTCTATATAGGAGCCGTGGATCCTTGTTTCATAGGCCTGTTTAATGAGATGGACGATCTTTGCCCTATTACCCGGACTGAAATTCATCAGTGTTTCAAACTCACTTCCGCTGCTGGAGATAAGATCGCCGCTGAAGTCGTAAAGTGCGAAGGCGTACTGGTTATCATTAAACAGGAGTACGTTGTTTACGAACTCCCTTATTATGTCCTCCCTCCCGAGCTGTTCCTCCCCTGCGGAGGTATAAAGCTTGGTAAGGATACCGTGGAGATCCATGGTGTATTTCATATGGTTGAAGGATTTTTCCTGGAAATACTGGGCCTGTTTGTCGAAGATCTCTTTATCACGAAGATAATTGTCGATCTCCAGATAGATGAAGAAACCGTAGCCCACAACGCCGAGAAGTACTAGACCCATGAAGTAGATACCGAGCAGTTTGATCTTTAATGACACGTTGCGAAAGAAGTCCATATAGCAAATCCTCTGATAAATAAACGTTAAGCCCTTTAATATTCTCATAAGAATGTTACATTTTTAGTAGGATTTCAACATATTTCCGGCCTCAGGGGATCTTTTTTGAGAAACTTGTCAGGTCTTCATATGTCATTAATGAAAAAAGGGGGAACCATGAGATATATTATTATTCTGCTTATGTTTGTTTCGGCCACAGCCTTCGGGGCGGATCCGGAACTTCTAAAAGCTTTCGGCCACAATGAAAAGGCAAAAAAGGCTATGGCAGAGTATTTCGATACACTCAATGAGAAGAGTATCGATGCGGGGGGTGTTCGTATCTCCGTTCTTTTCTCCGACAGTAATATGGAACATGCGGATAAGTATCTTGAAGCCTCTGCGGAATACATCGAGCTTTATTCCAAGCTCCTGACTCCCTATCCCTATGAGGAGTTCAAGGTTGTGGAGGTTCCTTATCCCGCAGGCTATGCCTTTGACGGCTATACGATGATCGGAAAACAGCTCATACCATACCCTTTTATACTGGACTACTCCCTTGGTCATGAGGTTCTGCACCAGTGGTTCGGGGGTGCTGTGGGTATAGATTACGAAACTGGTAACTGGGCCGAGGGGCTTGTTACACTTCTCTCGGATCACCTTTACCGTGAGAGCAGCGGAGAGGATAAGGAGTACCGTAGGATGACCCTTGCCGGGTTCGATTCCTATGTTCGCTCCGAAGATGAGATATCACTGAGGGAGTTCAGAGCGAGACACGGCAAGAAGACCTCCTCCGTCGGCTATGGCAAGTCGATGATGTTTTTACACATGCTAAGGAATATGCTCGGTGAGCAGTCCTTCTACGATGGCCTGCGCCTTTTTATTCGTGAGAATACGGGTAATGAGGCATCATGGGATGACCTGATACATGCCCTTGAGAGATCTTCCGCCAGGGAGCTAAAACTGGTGGCAGGCAGATGGCTTGAGGTAAAGGGTATGCCGGAGTTAAGCCTTCATGGTGCGAAGGTCGGCATGGTTCCGGAAGGGTTTGAAACTAAACTGCGCCTCACAAGGGGAGGAGCACAGCTTCCCATACATCTTCCCGTTAGCATTAGGACCGTTAATGGTATCGAGGAAAGGAGCGTTTATCTCGATTCTGATAATGCGACATACTCGTTTATAACAGAAGAGGAGCCTGTGGAGCTGGCTGTTGATCCATCCTTTGATGCCCCCCGCATACTCCTCCCTGCCGAGACGCCCCCCACTACAGCACGGTTTATGGGGGCGGATTCGAGGATAATAGTAACCGGGGATGCGGATAAATACGCCGCACTCATTGAACTGTTCGACGGTAAGGTGATACAGCCCGATGAACTTACGGACGAGATGTTCAGGCAGAACACGATCCTCTTCGCCGGAGTTTCCGCTAAGGAGTATCTTGGCGAACGGGGGAGGATCGAGGCCGGTTTCGTCTTTAACGTATATCCCCACCCTTTCATGGAGAAGGGGGTTGTTGCCCATGCTTCCGCCATGAGCGCAGAAGAGGTTGAGCGTGCGGCTGGCAAACTGAGGCACTACGGCCGTTATGCGGGGTTAGCCTTCAATATGGGGGAGAATATCCTGAAGCGTGTTGAAACAGCTGAGAACGGTATTATTGAAGAACTGCGAAGGGAAAAGCAGGGGGTTAAGGTGGAGAGTGTGTTAAGCGTTTCCGATATTGCCCGAACTATGAAGGATGCTCCGTTTGTGTTCATCGGCGAGAAGCACGACGAGTTCTCCCACCATGCAAACCAGTTGATTATGATAAAGGCACTGCACGACAGAAAGGGTGATATAGCCATCGGCATGGAGATGTTCCACAGGGAATTCCAGGATGTTCTGGATGACTACATCGCAGGCAGGATCGACGAGAGAACAATGCTGGAGAGAACCGAATACTTCTCACGCTGGCGCTTTGACTTCAACCTGTATAAGCCGATACTGGATTATGCAAAGGAAAACAGTATACCTGTAATAGCACTTAATATAAGCAACGCCATAACCGCCAAGGTCTCGAGAAATGGCCTGGAATCGCTTACGGATGAAGAAAGGGAGCAGCTCCCCAGGGAGATAGACTACTCGAACAGTGATCACAGAGATTTCCTTGAGCACATATTCTCCATACATAAGGAGAGCCGCAACTTTGAATATTTTCTCCAGGCACAACTCCTCTGGGAGGAAACCATGGCCGAAACTGCGGCAGACTACTATCAGGCCACGGGGCGGGATATGGTTATCCTCGCCGGAAACGGCCATGTACGTTACGGCTATGGTATTCCCGATCGTCTCAAGAGGCGTACGGGCGGGGATTATGTTACAATACTTAACGATGCTCCGATGAATGAAGGGGTGGCTGATTATATCCTCCAGCCCCAGCCGCTGGATGGTGAAAAAGCTCCGAAGATAGGGGTTTCTATCCTGACGGCAGAGGGGGTAGAGGTGATCAAGGTCTTTGATGATACCCCCGCCATTAGGGGTGGGGTAGAGAAGGGGGACGTCATAGTCGGCATAGACGGCCAGGATGTCGAAGAGCTTGAGGATCTTAAGCTAGCCCTCTTCTATATGGAGAAGGGGATGGATATAACCCTTGATGTTCTGCGTGATGGAGAGCGTTTAACCCTTGAACTTACCCTTTAGGAGGGTGGATGAAGCATCTGATAGGCTCGATCTTTTTCGGGCTCATCCTTCTTTTTGTGTTCAACACCTTTATCAAAAAGGATGAGGAGAATAAGAGTATCAAGATGCCCCCTCCAGAGGAGCGGATAAACTTCTCTCCCAGGAAGATAGTGGGTGTGCCGGCAAGGTTTGCCGCCTATGAAAGGGCAGTGGATCCGCATCTGGCGGAGGTTCGTGAGCTTGCCCTCTCCCTTGCCAGTGACTGCGGTATAGATACGGAGTGCAAGGTGGCCCGGATTTACCGCTTCGTACAGGAGAAGGTGAGGTATTTGAGCGATCCGGCGGAATACGAGCTCATCCAGAGGCCGGAACGTACCATGGCACTAATGGCGGGGGACTGTGAGGACCTTGCCATACTCACAGCCTCTCTCCTCTTAAGCCTTGATGTTCAGACCGAGCTGGTGGCGATACCCGGACATATGTATGCCATGGCCTGCGGAGTTGACCCGAAAAGGCTATACGATATGGTCTCGGCGGAATACAGGGATGCAGGCTCCGGTTTTAGCAAAACCTTTACACTGCAGAATGGGAGCAAATGGTATAGTTCATTCCGGGAGTTCAGGAAGCGTTCCAGCTTTAGGATTGAGATAGAATCATCTGCAGATGCGGATGTGTACCTTCTACCCGAAAGAGAGGAGCTGGACAGATTCCTGAGAAGGGAGAACTTCACATACATGACCTACTGTTCCCGGGAGAATATCAGGGAAAGGACACTCACATGCGATATCGAGCCGGGGAACTATCTGGCCGTTACCTCCGATGAGAGGAGCTTTGTTCAGGTTCGTATTATCTCCGAGATTAAGAACAGGTTCGACCGCATAAGGGTGTACAATAGAAACGGGGTTAAATGTATCCCCCTTGATGCCGCCATAAAGGGTGAGATGGTTGTTCCGGGGATGGAATCCGAAAATGCCGAACTCCGGGATAAGAGCTTTATCCCTCTAATAAGATGAATTTGAACAACGAGGTTTAGATGAATAGATTTTTCTGCTCTAAGGACTGCCCCGATCTGTGCGAGTTTACTGTTGAGCATTCCGGCTCAGGCATGGTTTTCAGCCCGGCCGAGAAGGAGGAGGGGAGAAACGGATTCGTTTGCCGTAAGCTGAAAGGTTTCTATGAGAGGGAGGTTGAAAACGGAGCCCCCTTTGATGAAGAAGGTATAGAGAAGGCCGGCGATCTTATCCGGAAAAACATGGGTAAGCCATTCCTGTATATAAGAGGTTCGGGTAGCCTCGCCTACAACATGGGGTACTGGGATCAACTCTTTTCAAGGATACCCGGTGCTGTTTTTGTTGAGGGTGGACCCTGTGATGAAACCGCCATAGCAGCTCAGGAGCGGGACTTCGGCGTCTGCGCTAATCCCCCGGTTGAAAATCTGGAAGGTGCAGAGACTATCATCAGTTTCGGCAAGAATGCCCGTGTTACAAGCCCGCACCTTTACGGCTATATGAAAGAGCTCAAGCAGAAGGGGTGCAGGATAGCCTATATCGATCCTGTAAAGTCCGAGAGCAGAAGGCTTGCGGATCTCTACATACAGAACACGCCCGGAACGGACGGCCTTCTTGCCGCCGCACTGCTGATGCATCGAAACGGTGAAGAGGGGTGGGAGGAACTCATCGATGAGGCGGATGTGAACCGTAGTGATTTCCTGAAGCTTTCCGGTATGCTTAGGGATGGCAAAACGGGGATTATCATCGGCTGGGGACTGCAGAGGTACTCTAACGGATTCAACGCAAACCGCTGGATAAACCGCCTCGCTGTTAAAACGGCTAATGTGGGAAGACTATATTTTGGAAGATCCTCTAAAAGCGGCATGGTCACACCCGCCGCGGAGGAGACGGGTACGATAAATATCGGAAGGCTTCCCGTTGCATTGGCAGAGGGTGAGTTTCCCCTTGCGGTGATAGTGGCTGCAAACCCTGCGATGACCTATCCCGATTCAAATATGTGGGATAAGGGGCTTAAAAAGACCACGCTTATCAGTGTGGACACCAACCTGAACGAGACCACAACCCACGCAGATGCCTTTATCCGTGTGGGGGGGATGTTTGCCCAGCCGGATATGATGGGGAGCTATTTCTTTCCCAAAGAGGCAAGGAGGGATGTGAAGGTTTTCGATGTACTCTCCGATCAGGAGGCGGCATCTAAGCTGGCAAGACTGCTCGATATTGAGCTTGATATAAAGCCAATCGATGAGGTGGAACGATTCCAGATTCCCCCCAGAGAGTACAGGGAGGAGAAGCTTGATCTGCTACGCCCCTCAGAAGGTGAAGGCTTCCGCCTGATAACGAGCTCCCACATGGCATGGCTGAACTCACAGGTTCCTCCGTCCCTGGGTGAGAATGTGAGCCACATATATATATCCGAAGAGACAGCCGCAGAGACCTCCTTCGGCGATGGCGATATCATCGAGGCGTACAACTCAACAGGCTCATTCACCGGCGTTTGCAGGATTTCGGATATGGTGCGCGGCCGTGATATACTGGTTTATAAGAACAGGACCATGAAGGAGGGGCGCCCCAATGCAGCCATTCCCGCCGGACTGACCGATTCGAAAAACGCCTATAACTACTACGATGCATTTGTTTCCCTCAGGAGGAAGGAATGATAGAGATTATACCCGCTTCACAGAGATGCTACTCGGACTTCGGATGGCTCAAGACCTACTGGCTATTCTCCTTTTCCAACTATTACGATCCGGATAATATCAGCTTCGGCGATCTCAGGGTTTTCAACGATGATATCGTGGAGCCGGGTACGGGTTTCCCTACCCACCCCCATGAGAATATGGAGATCGTAACCGTTGTGCTCTCGGGGAGTGTTACCCATGAGGATTCAACGGGGGGGAGGATGACCATAAGGGCTGGAGAGGTGCAGAGAATGTCCGCAGGGAGCGGGATAACCCATTCGGAATACAACCTCGGCAAGGAACCTGTGCACTTCCTGCAGATATGGGTGAGGCCCCGTAGGAAGGGGGGTGAACCCTCATACGAACAGAAGAGCTTCGATGAAACCTTATGGGAAAACCGTCTAGCCCCCATCGCAACGGGTAATCCCAAGCTGAAGAACTGCCTGAGCATAAACTCCGATGCAACCATATACCGCTCCAAGCTCAGTAGCGGAAGGGGCTTTGAGCTTGATGCGGGTGATAATAGAAGGATATTTGTCTATCTTACAAAGGGTAAGCTGGCCGTTAATGGAAGAAGGCTTTCTGCGGGTGATCAGGCTAGGGCGGACCTTGAGTGCTTTTTGAGCATCAAGGCGGATGATGATGCGGACTTCATCCTTATTGACATACCCTCAAGCAAAGGATTCGGCTATGACAGCAAAACACTCAAAGGGACACGCCTGGGATAAAAGCATTGATTTACAGAATCTCCCCGGATGTTATAATTGTATCATTCCGTACACTTTTTATTACGGTGTGGATGGTACGAAGGGAGATAGGGTTTGCCTAAGGGTAGCAGTCTCAAAAAGATTCTTTTTGTAAATTATTCCGTCCTTGCGGCTGTGGTAGCTGTTGTTTTTATTGCGGGTTACGGCTTTCATATTCACAGCTTTGACCGGCATCTTAAAAAAATAGCCTATGAGGCTATGCTGCTTCTGGATGAAAATGTAGGCTTTTACAGGGAGTTTCTCTCACCCAGAAACAGGTATGTCCGCAATAACCTTGTGGCGGAGCATGCTGCCTATCAGCAGACGATAATCGAAAGCGGCATACCGGACAACGCAACCCTCGGTATAATAAAATCTGAGCTTGAGAGCGAGTTCAATACCTCCGTTGAGGTTAACCTCATATCCGGTGAAGGGGTTATCTTCAAGACCACATACCCCCTCGAGCTTGGTTTCGATCTCAGTAAGCTCGTTAACGCCTCTGTAAGCCTGCGAAATGTTAAGCAGAGTGGTGAAATATCCCTCGATTATCCCATCTACGAGAGAAAGGGGGGGATCCTGAGAGCCTACACCATGAGCTATATCCCCGAGCTTGATATATATTTCCAGATAGCACTCTTCCTTGCCGATCTTAACGATGTAGAAAACAGAATGGAAAGAAATGTCCTCAGTACGGATTATATAACCGATGTGGCCGCCTATATGGTTTATGAAGAGGTGAGCGGTGAAAACGTTGAATATCATATAATCGGTTCCGCTGGTGATGATGGGGGCGGGGAGGAGTACCGCACCAGTATCGAAGAATCCATCAGAACGGGGGATGTGGTTGAGGGAACCTACATGAACGGCGTTCATACATTCTTCATGGCGGCAAATGTTGAAGATTCCGGTGATTATATCGTAAACCACCGCCTTGTTTACCGTATGGGATTTGATATGAAGGATGAGTGGTACTTCGGTTATGCCTCTCTTCTATTAAGGCTAACCACTGTTTCGTTGATAATCCTGACCTTTGTTGTTGTTTACCGCACCTTCTCAAAGCGTTTCTCAAAGCCGTTTGAGGGGGTTGTGAGGGCTGTGAAAAACTCGGAGGAGGTTCCCCCCGAGGTGCTTTCTCAGTGCGAAAAGGAGCTTGCAGGACTTGCGGAGGTCTATAACAGTGAGCTTGCAAAAATGAACGAGCTTATTTCCGTTGCCGAAAGCTACAACGAAGAGCTTGAAACCCGTGTGCGGGCAGAAATCGACAGACGGAAGGCGAACGAAAGCATCCTTATCACCCAGGCACGTCTCGCCACCGCAGGAGAGATTATCTCGTCCATCGCCCACCAGTGGAAAAAACCCCTTGGCATCCTTGATGTCTTCCTTGAGGATATCGGCAGGTATATAGATGAGCCCGAGCTTGGAGAGGAGCGTATCGTGCAGATCAGCGACAGCTGTATGAACCAGGTTCTCAAGATGAGCTCCACCATCGAAGACTTTAGAAAATTCTTCGCACCATCGGATCGTAAGGTGATATTCAGCCTGAAAGACAGTCTGCAACAGGTTCTTAACCTTCTTGCTCCGTATTATGCGGTATTTGGCATCCGCATCGAGTTCCGCTGTAACCTCGGAGGGGGTGAACACATGGGGAAGGTGAGCGAGATAAACGAAAACCTTTTCTTCTCCTGCGACATTGGAGGTGCGGACTGTGTGAACATGTGTGGAAATAGAGATCAGATGGTCTACGGGTACCCGAATGAGCTGAAGCAGGTCTTCCTTGGTATCCTGGATAACGCAAAAGAGGCGGTGCTGGAGCATGCAGAGAACGGCCTGCTGGATCTTTCCCGTAGGGGAGGGCTTATAACCCTTTCCATCGAGTCCCAGGGGGATAAGGTTGCGGTGAATATCGAGGACAATGGTGGAGGTATCCCCTCAAGCTTTCTCGGAAGGGTTTTTGAACCGTATTTTACAACAAAACCCGGGGCTAACCGAACAGGTATAGGGCTTTATATGGCAAAAACACTGCTGGAGACGGGAATGAACGGAACAATTCATGTTTCAAACTCTGAGAAGGGGGCTGTTCTAACAGTTATTCTCAATAAGTTTCAGTGATAGAACAGTAGAACGCATTTAAAGCTTTTTTGCATTCTATAGACAGATTTAATAATTAAGTACATCATAAGATAATTGTTATCCTATTACTTACACCATTTCTTCATCTGATAGCGTATTATGCCGATAAAAAGTGTTGATTTATGCAGATATGGTGTTAATCTGTTTATGGTTCAGTGATGTCCTGTCTTACGTCCTGCGATCTAACCGTCCGGCTATAGACGGCGCCCTGTTCCAAGAAATCTTAGAGGTATTTTGTATGAAGAACATTTTTGTCGGCAATCTTCCCTTCAACTCTACGGAAGATGAGCTGAGAGATCTTTTCGGCGGCTATGGAGAGGTAATCTCCGTCAAAATCATCAATGACAGAGAAACTGGACGTTCACGTGGATTCGGCTTTGTGGAAATGGAAGACGCAGATGCTGAAAAAGCTATGGAAGCGCTCAACGAAAGAGATTTCGGCGGCAGAACACTCAGGGTCAACGAAGCTCACTCAAAGGGCGGAGCGGGCAGACCCAGATACTAACATTCCGTTAGTCTAATCATTTTTTGTATTAACTGGTTATTTGCCGGTTTTTCGTTTGTCTGTTAAGATTAAAGAAAGCAGAGATGAACCGGGCCGTTGGGGTCCGGTTCTTTTAGCATGAAACGAAAAAGCGGAGAAATAATGCCAAAACTAAGACCATATTCACTTCGTCAGATACTTCTTCACAGCTTTCTGCTTTTATTCTTTACCGTTACAGCATTCCTTATAATTGACCACTATCTTAGCCAAAAGCTTGCTTTTTCCAGACTCTCCGGAGCATATACCGGTGTTTCAAGCCTTATAGAGGAAACACTGCGAACCTCTTCGGAGTTAAGCGAGGTCAGGATAAGCACTATTTCCGGAGTGCTGCGGAGTACGCATAATAAACTGAACGCAGAGGTATCTAGCAGGTCCGACTGGCTTTCTAATACCGCAGGTGCTCTCGCAGGGAAGATTGACAGACCTGTTTATATTGAGGTCTACGACAACTCTATCCGAAGACTAAACGGCTACTCCTCTGAGCGGGATGATCGAAAGGAGTTCTCCCTCTTTAACACGGAGGATTTTGTTGATGTTCAGTTCAGCGGTGCAACAAAGCTTAAGCATGAATACTATCCTGCTGTGGGAGTCACTATTGTTCAGAGTCTCTCATGGTCGCAGAGCAGGGATATGTTTCTGCATGTATATACACGCTATTCTGCGGCTGATGAGCTCCACAGGCGGCTCACAAGGCTCTCCACAGAATCGGAGATGTTTAAAGATATCAACATCTATTCCGTTCGTGATGAGCGGATAGACCCAATATACGGCAGTGCCGGCACACCTGTTATGTTCCGTTCGTCCATTATAAAAGCGGCCAGAGAGGGTGAGCTTTTTATGAATGATCGGATATTCAAGAGGATGGAGAACAGTAGCGGTCTTCCTTGGGATGCGATCGTTTATGAAACGGTCTTCTCTCCAGACTCAATGGTGAGCAGTATATGGAACAACTCCATGATATATGCCGTAATCCTGGCAATACTGGTTTTCGCCGGCCTTATAATCCTTTACATCAACTTTCGAATGAAGTTCCAGAAACCTTATGAGATGCTTATGGACCGCTTCAGCAAGTCCAGAACAGTTGAGAAGACAGATTTTCAAACATCTGAGCTCAGTGAGCTAGCCGAGGCCTATAACTCCCATCTCATTGTTATGAAAGGAGTTCATTCAAAGCTGAATGAATACAATACAGCTCTCAGGGAGCAGGCTCTGGAAGAGGCACACAGGCTTGAGCGCCAGAAAGAGTTTATGGTTCAGCAGCTACGCCTCACCTCCATAGGCGAGATGGTTAACTCTCTCTCTCACCACTGGCGGGAACCCCTGAGCCTTATGTATATAAATATGCGTAACATCAAGGATGAGATGGATTCGGGCAGGTATGACGAGTTCTATCTGGAGGAATGCATCGGCAACTGCCGTGAGCAATTGAAGCTAATGCAGGAGGCTGTGGGGCGGTTCATAGAATTTATAGATGAAGAAAGAAAAGGGGAGGAGTTTTCCCTGCACGGAGTACTTGATGAGGTACTCAGTTTTGTCACCGTTTACTATGAAAAGGATGGAATCCTGATAAAAGATGATATAGATTCCGCCAAAGGCGTTATGCTTATGGGGGAGGCTTCGGTAATAAAGCAGATACTGCTTAATGTCCTTATGCAGTTTAAGAAAGCCCTTGATGAAACAGAATCTGGAACGGGCGTTGTCTCCTTTGTTTTTATAAGCTCCCCCTCCCAGCACCGCATTTCTTTGAGCGAAGAGACCGGTTCGGTGAGCTTTACAAGACCCGATGATTTCTTCGACAATCTCAGGTTTTATGACAACGACAAAGGTATCGGCCTATACGTATCACGAAGGCTTATCCAAGAGAACTTTGGCGGTTCTTTGGAGGCTTCTTCCGACCAGTCCGGCTCCAGGTTCGATATTATTATCCCCACCACCTGATTTACGGGTATAAAACCGGAACATCAAACACTCCATTCTATTGTATATTTCCCCAGCGGTTAGATAAAACCAGCGTGTACAACCATCTGTTCAATCGGGGGAGTAATGGCTATCAACTGGGAAAAGATGCGGGCTGATTTTGAGATTAGCGGTGAAAGCACCGGAGGTCTCGCCCGAAAATACTGCTGTACTGAGAGGACTATCCAGAAGAGGATAGCGGATGAGGGGTGGCAGAGATCTAATGAGAGGGTGAAGGTGAACCGCATAAAGATACTGAATGCGATCCACGACAGCACCCTTAAGGGGCTTGAAAAGGCGGACTGGCTCCTTGATGAATGCGAAAACCTGAAGGATCTGGAGATCCACTCTAAAACAGTGAAAAACTACAGGGATATAGGGGTTACAAAAACCGAGGAGATCGTAAAGGAGGATTCCATAAGCACCTCTTTAGAGGACCTTTACGACGGCCTCGGCTTAATCGGGGATGATGAGGTTGAGCGGATCCTTGATAACGAAGAATGATCCTAAGATAAGGGCATTGCTCAAAGGAAGAAGCAGCCTTACTGCCTATTCCATGCTCAGCTTCCCCCGCTTTGCGCCCAGCTGGCACCATAAGGTTCTGGCGACAGAACTGGAGAGGGTGGAGCGGGGTGAAACGGACAGGCTTATGGTTATGATGCCCCCTAGACACGGTAAAAGCGAGCTCGCCTCGGTCCGCTTCCCTGCATGGTTTCTCGGGAGGAAGCCGGAGGCAAGGATTATTGCATGCTCGTATAGTGCCGAGCTTGCGGAGCATTTCAGCAGGCGGGTGAGGGATGTTCTGGACTCATCCCGCTCCCGGCTTGTTTTTCCAGGTGTCCATCCGAGGAGGGGGTTCTCTTCGGCGGGTAAATGGGAAACCGAAGGGGGAGGAGCCTATGTAAGCTCTGGTGTAGGCGGTTCCATAACAGGGCTTGGCGGAGACCTTATAATCATTGATGACCCTGTTAAGAACAGCGAGCAGGCAGAGTCGTCTGCTTACAGGGAGAAGGTCTGGGAGTGGTATCAATCCACCCTTTTTACTCGATTGGAGAAGGGGGGAAGGATAATACTAATCCAGACAAGGTGGCATGAGGACGACCTTGCCGGGCGGCTTCTCTCCTCGGGGGACGATGAGTGGCGGGTGGTCTCCTTCCCAGCCGTTGCCGAAGTTGATGAGGAATACAGAAAAGCGGGTGAGCCCCTTTGGAAGGAAAAGTATGGAGCTGAGGATCTGGGTCGTATACGCAAAAGTGTAGGAGAGAGGGTGTGGAATGCTCTTTACCAGCAGTCCCCCTCGCCCCAGGAAGGTTCGGTTTTCAGGAGGGAGTGGTGGCAGTACTATCGCACTCTTCCGGCAAGGATCGATTTTTTTGCGCAGTCCTGGGATATGAGCTTCAAGGGGGGTGAGCGTTCGGACTATGTGGTTGGGCAGGTCTGGGCCGCCTCCGGCAGCTCACGTTACCTTGTGGATATGGTTAGGGCGAGGATGGACTTCGCCGAGACGCTCAGGGCTGTACGCAGGATGACAGAGAAGTACCCTAAGGCGGAGGCCAAGTATATTGAGGATAAGGCGAATGGCTCCGCCGTTATCAGTGCATTAGGAAGGGAGATTTCGGGTCTCATACCCGTTCAGCCTTTGGGAAGCAAAACCTCCAGGGCTTATGTGGTGCAGCCACTTCTGGAAGCGGGCAACGTATGGCTACCGGAGAAAGGGGAGTGGGTTCAGAGCCTTGTGGAGGAGGCGGCGGCTTTTCCTGACGGGGCGAATGACGACATGGTGGATGCCATGACCCAGGCTCTGAACTTTATGGCGAAAAGACAAGCCCCTGCAGGGTTCAGCTCCGGTGCGGTGCGGAGTTCTGCGGGGTTAATGAAGGGATATTAAAGGGGGATAGTATGAAAAAGCTGACAACAGCAGTTACAGGACCGGCAGGGATAGGAAGCGTTCTCGGATATATGCCCAATCCGGATACGGTTCTTTCGGGGGGTGTCCGAATGGAGACCTTTGCCCAGATGATGAACGATGCTCATATCTCAGCGAAGGTGGAGCAACTCAAAGAGGGGGTGCTTTCAGGGGGGTGGAGTATTGCCCCGGCGGATCAGGGTAACGATGCTGTGCGCACTGCGGAGATGGTTCGAAGGGCCGTTGAAGGTATAAACGGTTTTCGTGGTGATCTTGAGGAGATCCTCAGCGCTGTGGAGTATGGTTTCTCCGTAACCGAGATAGTCTGGAAGAGGGAAGGGGGACTGATGCTACCGGAGAAGCTTCTCGGCAGGAAGCAGGAGCGTTTTGGATTCAATTCCGAAGGCGGTCTGCTCATGGACGGAGCCTCCGGGAGCAGTGTTATTGATGAGGAGTATAAGGTGATAGTCCACAGGCATTCGCCAAGGGGGGAGAACCCCTACGGTTCCCCCATCCTTTCAAAATGCTACTGGCCTTGGATGTTTAAGAAGGCGGGTTTCCGCTTCTGGCTTACTGCGGCGGAGAAGTACGGTGTCCCCACTGTTCTGGCACTCTTTGACAGCATAGACGATGAGGATGCAAGAAGAAGGGCGGCATCCCTTGCGGAATCTTTAAGCGGCATACAAAACGATGCGGCACTCGCCATGGCAAATGTGGACAAGGTTGAGGTGCTTGAAAGCAGGGGGACATCCGCTGATTTCTCCGAACTGATCAATCTTTGCAATGCAGAAATATCAAAAGCGGTTACCGGAGAGATTCTTACCAGTGACACTTCAGCCGGTGGTTCATGGGCTCTAGCTAGGGAGCATTCAAAGACATATCACTCCAGGGCGGAGAAGCTTGCTGTATCCCTTGCGGATACACTTAACTCAACACTCATAAGATGGATTACAGAGCTGAATGCCGGCAAAGGTGTTCCTGTTCCTGTTTTCAGTTTCGAATGGGGAAGCTCCGCCGAATGGGAGGTGGTGAGCGATGCCATAAAACTTGGTGTTCCTGTGGATATTGAAGAGATTGGCAGGAGGTTTGGCATACCTTTGATTAACGAAAGTCTTCACAACGGGGAGGATTAATGCTAAATAACCATTTGTGAGGGTGATGCGGATGGTTAGGGTTTTTTCATTAGCGCTTTTCTTATCGTTGGCTGTTTTTGCGTCTGATTGCTTTGCAGGATTCAGTTTCAAGAACGGTACGAAGTATATCATGGGCGTTCGGCTTCAGAACACAGTGCGAGGGCACGATGATTATATACTTATGAAGCCCGTGTCTTCCAAAAACTACTCATGCGACTGTAACTATGCGCATATTAGTGTTCAGCTGATAACAGGTAGCTACGAGATAGTCTGCTGTGAATGGGTGCGTATGAATGATGGGAAAAGCCTGCAGGTGAAGATGCGCAGTAACGGCGACCGCTGTTACTGCGAGTTTGAATAGCTCTGCGGCTTGCGGAATGCCGGATTTCTGTGCAATAATAGTCTACTATTCTGATTCCACAATTAAACAGGGGCATGGGTTATGAGAGAAAGAAGAAGGTACCACAGGTTCGAGGATCTCCCCGTCAAGGTTGAGCTTAAGAGTAACGACGGCTCCGGTTTGTTTGAGGCTGAGATCATCGACGTAGGTATCGGCGGTATGAAGATACGTACCGATGAAAATATCACTATCTATGAAAAATATATGATGCTTATCAAGTATCCTGAGGATGAGAGCCTGTCCGAATTTGAGGTGGAGGGCAAAGCATGGCGTATAGAACCGGATACCGAGATAAACAATGACATCAGCAGGTATGTGGCCATCGAGTTCACCGGCTTCGATGAAAAGTACAGAAAGATGTTTACCCGGTTTATTGCAAATTACCTTGTGAAATCAAACACAGAGGAAGAGGTCTACTAGTTCAGAAAATCCACCAGCGCACCACTCGTGCTTCTGAGGCGGTTGCATATCAGTTTTGATATGAACTCAAGGAGCTTAACCCCGAGCTTAGGCCTATCCGATATGATCACCCTGAAATTACCGCCGGAAAGCCTCATGAGCGTGCTTAGCGTGGACGCCTTGGCTGTTGCAGAGCGGGGCTGACCATCTAAAAGAGCCATTTCGCCCACTGTCTTACCCGCAGATATCCTTGTGATAAGTTTCTCGATATCCGTCGAATCCTTCTTGTAGATACTCAGCTTACCCTTGACCAATATATACATATCCTCAGCGGGTTCACCCTCAATAAAGAGCGTATTCCCCCTGTCAAGCTCAAGCGGCTCAAGAAACTCAGATAGCGAAAGGATCTCCTTCCAGCCGAAAACCTCTGAAAGGGTTGTTCTTTCGATCATCTCCGATTTTTCCATAATGGTGTAGGGAACTCGTCTCAATTTGTGCTTTCCGTTTTCTTCATTAGGATCAAGTCTTATGATCATGGCAATCCGCTAAAATATAAATTGTGTTTAGACAGGCGGGTTTTGTGTTCAGCCCGAATTAATAATAAGAATAAACGGAATACAGCGCATGTCAACAGGTAAGAGTTTCGATGCTGGGATTCAGCCTGGAAAGATCTTTTCAGCTACCCAATGTATTCGGAAGAATTTATCACTTTTATCCATTTTTTCATCATCTGGAATAATAACGAGATCGGTGTCCCTCGATTCTGGCTTAAGGATAGTTCTCCTGTTTTCCCTATAGGCTTTGTATATACCGGCGTTGCCGTTATATGCCATGAGTATGGAGTCCCTGTCACCGAAGGGTGGAGCGGCCCTGTCAATGTACATGATTTGCCCGGAATGAATTGATGGTTCGAGGATATCTATGTCGACCTCAACCCAGAAAGGGGGCTGCATGCCGGGATTGTTGGAGAGCAGGATCCTGGAGAGCTTCACCCTCGGGGAGGGGATATCCGGAGGGGTTGGTGGTGACGAGACATCCTGCACGAAATAATCCAGCTCAACCTTAAAGAATGCGGCTATCCTGCTCAAGGTTTCGAGGTCTGGGTTGCGGTTGTTGTGGATGTAGTTCGATATACGTGAGGAAGAGATGCCTGTGGCCTCACAAAGATCCTTCTGCTTAATGTTGTTTTGTTTGATTAACTCTTTGAGCCTGCTACCTATCATAAAAAAAGAATAAGGCTGCATACACGAAATGTCAATATAAATATTTAATTGTGAATGACTAGCCGAAGAAAAAAGACGCCAGTAGAAAAGCGCCTTTCTGATTGATTGTTATTCGGGTCTTCTGGCGTGCCAGTGCACCCTATAGCACTGGGTTCCCGGGGCGTATCCGCTGGCTTTTTGAACGGTGACTGGTTCCCCTGTGTTGGTTTCGGGGGTGAGCAGGATGCTGTCTTCATTCTCAAAGCATCTCATGTACCTTACCGTTCCACCGGAAACATAAACAACGCTGTCTCTGTTTGAGGGGAGCGTAACCAGTTTCTCAATGAAGAGAAGCTCGCCTTCGTGGACTTTCGGAGCAAACCTGCCGTCACCCACAACAACCCAGAAGGGTGTTTTGAGTATATCGGTTCTCCCGGCGGCCACATCTTCAAGGTGATGCTGTGCCTGGGGCGAGCCTGGAAGGTAGTCAACGTTATCACGTTCGGCTACCATGGGCTGGGGCTCTGTGCTTATGTTTTCCCCTTTACCGAGAAGCTCATCTGCGTCGTATTTGAGGACTTCGGCGATGGTGTCGATGGTCTCCCTTTCAAACTCCCCCTGCCCGAGCTCTATGCCGGCGAGGAATGTCATGTTGTATCCTGTGGTGTCTGAAAGATCCTTTTTGCTGAGCCCTCTCATTTCCCGCACTTTCTTAATCCGTTCGCCGATCTCTCTGTTGTTTTTGATTGTGTCGCCATAGGCGAAGTAATCAAGCTTAACTTCGAGGAAACGGGCGATCTTGCTAAGGGTTTCAAGGTCGGGCTCACGGCTGCCGCTGAGGTAATTGGAAAGGCGAGATGGGGAGAGCCCCACTGCGCGGCATACATCAACCTGCTTTATCCCTTTGCGTTTAATCAGTCTTCTTAATTTTTCTCCAATCATAGTCTTAACTTACCTTATAATTATTTATGTGTAAATAAACTTGCCTAAACCATAGCCGGAAGACACTTAACATGCGGTTGACAGTGAACTTTCTGCTCACAGACTACCGAAGTTATCCAGCTTAGTTACGCAATCCACCGATTCGATAATCAGCGTATGCGTAGTTTCAGCCACTTATTTAGCTCTTGCCAAGCTCCGCTCCTTATGATATTTACTTCCCCTTAATCGGGATGTAGCGCAGGTTGGTAGCGTACTGGTTTCGGGTTCCAGAGGTCGGGGGTTCAAATCCCCCCATCCCGATTTCAGTTCTTTATCTACCAATGCCATGGTTCTTCACAGTGCATCTTCAATAAAGCTCCTTTAGTCGAGATATCATAAAACCGACTCTTACGGGGTCCACTTCCCAAAACCATCATAAATATTTGTCAAATACACCGCCCTCATATGCTGAAAAGGAGCTACGGTATACACGTTTGGTATTTCTCAGATATATAATTGTACATTAAGGCAACAAATTTATCACTAAAAATGCCAGACGTACGTACACGAAGCGCATATTATTAATTGTGCATTATCAGAACGTCTTCAAAACGTTTGAAAAGCATGTTCTTTTAATGTACAATATTTACATAGCGTTTCTATGGGATAAGAATATACCCATGAGTGTGTCATGTCAAGAAGGAGATGGTGATTTGTACATAAAAATAACTAAAAAAAGTCGGGATAATTGCGTTTCTGTTATTCCCAAAGGGGTGTTTCTCTGTTATGATGAGTCACATAGTGAATACAATGCTCTATGCTAAATATCTTTTCTGACAGTGGTGACATGGTAGGTAATCGTATTAGAGAGCTGAGGAAAGCCCTCGGTCTAACCCAAAGAGAGTTCGCAGAAAGTATATTCTCCTCTCATCGTTCTGTGCAGAACTGGGAAACGGGAGAACGCAATATCAGTTCCCGAAACCTTAAGTATATTTGCGTTATGTATAACGTGAACGAGGAGTGGCTCCTTGAAGGGGAGGGGGAGATGTTTGAGAACGGTATGCCAGGCCCCGGCGAAAGCCCGGACACCAGCTATCGAACTCGAGTCGAAGATATTGTGAACCTTCCCTCCCGTTTTATAGACAAAGGTGCAAACGCCTTTGTTGTGCATGATAATGCCATGGAACCTGGAATTGTGGAAGGTGATGTGGCTATATGGAGGAGTGTTGACCCCGCAGACCTCCGCAGCGGCGACATAGTTGTCCTCAAACCGGCTAGGGGGCATTTCACGGTACGGCGCTTTTTGGTTCATTCCGGAAGAAAGCTATACGTTGCAGATAATAAAGACTATGAGCCGGCAGAGTGCGAGAAGGCAGAGCTCAAGCTGTGTGGTAAACTCCTGGAAATATTCGGACGCAAAAATCTTAGCTGAAATTTTCGTTTCCATATTCATGAACATTGGCATATAATCCGACGACAATTCCTCCGGGAACTCTATTTCGCATTATTCGCATCGGGATACTTGTATGGTGACCAATGTTTATCGAAGCCCTAAGAGCGAAAATCCGAAGACTTATCCAGCTGGACTGCTCCCCGTCAAGGATTGCAGCGGCATCTGCCGTTGGTATATTCATCGGATTCTCGCCGTATCTCGGTCTGCACACAGCACTTGCCATCGGGGCTTCCTTTGTGTTCAGTCTTCCCCTGTATCCTCTTCTGCTCGGGGCATACATAACTAACCCTCTCACAATGGTTTTCATATACGCTGCATGCTATAAGTTCGGCAAGCTTTTCGTGGACGGTGCAGATTTGAATATCGACATTGGCAACCTCTCCCTGACCGATCTGTTCACCACAGCAAAGGCCTTTCTCCCCCCATTTATGGTGGGTACGCATCTGCTCGGCTTTCTTGTTGGCATCTTTACATATTTATTGATATACTATATAGTGAAAAAGTATCGTGAGGCATATTAAGGCCTCAACTCTCTTTTCATTTAAGTGGGTGTTATGGCAGAGATTATTTCTGTAGCAAGCGGCAAAGGGGGCGTGGGGAAAAGTTTTTTCTCTTCGAATATCGCCATGGCCCTCTCCTCAGCCGGAAGCAGAGTTTTACTGGTTGATGCTGATCTGGGCGGAGCAAACCTACATGACTTCGTGGGGATACGTGTGCCCGGCGTGGGGCTTTATGACTTTCTCAAGGAGAAAGCGCCTATTGACAAGGTTATACAGAACACACCAGCACAGGTGGACTTCATCGGCGGTTCCGGGGATATCCTCGGAATGGCGCACATTACAAACTACGAAAAGCTGAAGGTATTGAACAAGCTTAAAGCCCTTGACTACGATCATGTTATCCTCGATCTTGGAGCGGGAACAAGCTATAATATGATAGACTTTTTCAACTCTGCGGATAGAAAGGTTATGCTCATGAACAGCGAGCCAACAAGCCTTGAAAACTCCTATGGCTTCCTTAAGGTGGCTCTTTACAGAAAGATTGAGCAGCTGCTCCGTAAGGATTACAGGTTCGCGGACATCTGCAAGAAACTGAGAAGCAAGAGTATGAATTATCCAAGCGTTTCATCGATTAAGGATTCCATGCGCTCCATCGATGTTAAGCTTATTCCTAAGGTTGAAGAGATAGCTGTATCCTACAAAGTAGGTATTGTTCTTAATATGCTGAAAACGAAAAAAGAGCTTAATGTCTTTTACGGTTTCGAGAATGTTGCTAAGAAATATCTCAGCATAGATATTGAAAAATTAGGCTTCATACCCTATGATATTAGGGTGAGTGAGAGTGTTAAAAAGCTAAAGCCTTTTTATATAAACAACTTGAGCAGAGATGTCTGCCTTTGTATTGATGACCTGAGAAAACAACTACTGGCAAAACTTTAAGGGGTGTTCGATGGACAATATGCAGCCTGTTAACCCTTCTCTTGACTATGATGACTCCATAGACGAAGGAGAGATTATACAGCTAGTCGGGCTTAAGCTCGGCGAAGAGGAATATGCAATCGATGTTCTCAAGATTCAGGAGATCATCAGGCCTGTGGAGATAACAGCTGTTCCCCGAACAGACTCCTTTGTTCTCGGTGTTATGAACCTGAGAGGCAAGGTTATCCCCGTTATCGACCTCCGTGTACGTTTTGCCCTCGACAAAATGGATTTCGACAAGGAAACGAGGATCATCGTTGTCCGCTTCGAAAGCGAAAACATCGGTTTTGTGGTAGACGAAGTTACCGAAGTAATCAGAATCAACAAAAGCATGGTAGAGCCTACGCCCCCCCTTGTGGGCTCCATCGGTCAGGAATATATCCTTGGAATCTGCAAATATGAGGAACGACTCATAATTCTTCTGGATATCGATAGTGTTATCGCCGACGGTAAAACAGTCGACAGCGACCTCAGAAGAAGATTCTTCTCCCAGCCCGCCCTTGAAGAAAAGCCTAAGGTAAACTATGAGGAGGTTGCTAAGAGCGTTGAAAGCGAAGCACCTCAAGAGGATGAGCCAAAGGCCATAGAAGAGCCGGAACCGGAACCCTCTTCTGAACCCGAGCCCGATAGTGGGGGAGCTGATGACGGTGTTGGTGATGATATCGATGCCCTCATAGCCCAGGAGCTTGCAAAGCGGGAAAAAGAAACCGAGGAGATGCTTGAACGAAAAAAGGATGAGCCCGCATCTCATCAGGCTGAGGGAGATGCGGACGACGAGGTGAACGCAGTTCTCGAAGACGCACTCAGCCAAACGATTGGAAACGGTGATGAAGCCAATTACGTAGAGCAGGATGACCTTGACGCTCTCATAGCCAAAGAGCTTGAAAAGAGGGAAAAGGAAACCGAAGAGATGCTCGAGCGTAAAAAGGCTGAAAAAAAAAATGAAGAATTAGGGGAAGCTGAACAGGAAGAGCCCACTGAAGACGAATCTGACCTTGACGATGCCGTCATTCAACCTGATTATTGTACCGTTTCCGGCAAGGAAAAACAGCAGAAGATTGAAGAGGAAGAGGCCAGAGCCGAGGCCGAGATGGCCGCTCAGTTGGAAGATGATTCCGATACCTCCACCTTTGAAGAAGACACATCCGACGAAGAAAAAACCAAACAGCAGTTAATAGACGAGGAAGAGGCCAGAGCCGAGGCCGAGATGGCCGCTCAGTTGGAAGATGAGCCCGATACCTCCACCTTTGAAGAAGACACATCCGATGAAGAAAAAACCAAACAGCAGTTAATAGACGAGGAAGAGGCCAGAGCCGAGGCCGAGATGGCCGAAGAGATCGGACTTGATGAAGGGACTGATGATTCAGGCGGTATAGATACGGACGCTGTCATGGACGATGATCTAGGTGTTCTTCTTGATGAAATCGAGAATGGTGATTCCGAATCTGAACCTGAATCTGCGGAAGATATTGCAGAGGAGGAGGCCGCCGAGGCCGCCTTTGAGGATACTCCCGAAGAAGAAAAGAAAGACCAAAACGGCTTCTTCGTTGAAACCGACTCCATAGATGACTTGCGTGATCTTACCCAAAAGATAATAAACGGGGATGCCGTTGACCTTGGTGTTGATATAAAAGGTGAGCTGGGCGAACTTGTGCGATTGATAATGGACACTAAAGAGCGTGTGGACGAAGTGGATCCCACCATTATGGTCTCAAAGGAAAGCATGCCGGTCGTTGTGGAATCACTAGAAAAGGTAAACGAGACCACCGAAGAGGCAACCATGAACCTCATGGAGGCCGCCGATAAGATGTCCAGTTTCTATGCAGAGTTTATTGGCGATGTGGATGATTTTGAAGATCTTGTCTATAAGAAGGATATAACATCAGTTAAAAAGAAGCTCGATTATATGGAGAGTCAGATAGGTCTTGCCGAGGATCTTGGCTTTGGAATACTTCACTCCCTCGAGTTTCAGGATATCACAGAGCAAAAGCTCCGCAAGGTTATCAATTCTGTGGAGGATATCGGCGCCAGGATCGGAGCAATACTTGGTCTTATCAAGGCTCAATCTGGAAATGCGGAATTGAGTGATGACACATCTCAGGATGATATTGATAAGCTGCTCATGGACTTCGGTCTAGGCTAAACCCCGGCGGGTGGCCTGGTGCGGTTCAGGTCTGCTAAAGGGTTAAACAGCTGGCTCAGTTTATGTTTGTGGGAGTTACCCTGGCGGGTTGGTCTGGAACGGTTCAGTGCATGCTAAAGGGTTAAACAGCTGGCGCAATGTATGTTTGTGGCAGTTACCCTGGTGGGTTGGTCTGGAGCGGTTCATGTCTGATTGATCAGTATAGGGCTATATTTGTTTATCTGCCGTAATCTGTGACTAAAAGTTGCAATGGCTCTGATTATATAACATTACACAAAGGGTCGCTTAGAGAGCGGCCTTTTTCGATATCGCAATAATTGTTGCTGATAAGTTTGTATCGGCGAGTATTTGTTATGCCCCAACCAGCAAAAAGCAGGTTATTCTATATAGCCTCTGTGCTTCTCCCATGGCAGATTTGAGAATATTAAAAAAATATCAGATAACTTATAAGTGATTAAAATATAGGCAAGTAGTCTGAGGCATCAAATAATCAGGATCCATGACTTGAAAAACTAGAAACTACACAAGTAATCAACAATTCTGTGGAGAAAAAAGTGCTTGACACCACAAATACCCTTAAAGCGCGGGTATTATGTAACACTCAGATATATATGATTAAAATATGACATAGTCTGCGGATCCCCATAAACACTACATTTCAGCACCTGGGAATTCCACATGTTATCCACAGTGGCAAACAGGATATTTAGAGCCTTTTTCAAAAGTATATGGAACCCCGAAACTTTTGTTTACAACTGAGAATGTCAACTGAAAGTAAGGCAAGGTGTAAAATAAATTTACATATATGCGGACAGCTTAATATGTGGAAATGAGTACTCCTGCTACGGCCTATCATAATGATTTTTAAAGTACACGATTATCTACAAACGAGGTTGTAGAATCATACATCCGGTAGCATAACCGCATTGGCATCTATTGTTCATTTCATGCTGCCAAATTATTCTGCATATAGGTATCGATCTAAAGATCCACATGTGCAAACCTGATTATTGGTTTTTGGCTGAACAGAATGGCTGCGATTTGTGATGGATCATGGGAATTCAGGAATGTACTATGCTGTTGGAGGCTGTTGCGTCGACCGCCTGAGTTGTGCATGTCACTGTCATCTCCATTAAAGCATTCCTGTGGAGCGGATACCTGCTCAATAAGGAACAATATCAAAGCCTGAAACAGGCCAGAGTAGTATGGATATTTTCGGACACCCTGCTACTAGTTCTGTCCATCGTGTTAGTAGTAGTGATTATGCAATGAATATAGATAAGAATCAAAACACAGCATGGAATCATGATCCGATCGAATACGATGGTTATTAATGCAGACTACAGTTTTGTGTGTTGTTAGGGATGTACTGTCATGAAGCGGGTGCGTGTGATTTTTATGAATATACAGCATATCTAGTTATTGGTGAATGTGATGGATGCTCTGAAATTAGCTCACGTACCGCTCACTTACTATCATTGATTACAACAAGCCCAAGCCACGATTCACTGATGAATGAAAACTCGAAAAAATGGCTGGCTGTTTTAAATAAAAGTAGTAATAAGAATGATTATCGGTGCGCTGATTAAAAATTAATCAAATGTAAGGGAACCTTGAAATAATAGGGATTTTTCCCATTACATTGCCTTTATTCCCACAGTTGTCCACATTCTTGTGGATAAAATAATGCTTGACACGCTGATCACTATAAAATCTGGAAAAGCTGTTAAGTCCTTGATATTGTGTAAATATGTGGAGAGTTATGTGCAAAGATAGTGTGATCTATGTATAAAAAGCACAAAACTGTCCACATGGTTTCAACATAGGATAACGGAATAGTTACTCCTGAACACAGTTTCATAAATAGAATACCTATATAGTTATATACCTTTGGAAAATAGGTAAAAACAAAAAGATAGGCTAAGCTGTTCTATTATGGAGCGTTCTAAGATATTGCTGACATGAGAATATCCGAATTAAAAAATATATTACATTTCACGTATAAAAGTTACCTTCGGGCATCCGGTGACAAAAAAGGGAGCCGTAAAGGCTCCCTTTTGTATAACGAATTGATATACTTTGCTGAATTAACGCTTGGAGAACTGAGGAGACTTTCTCGCCTTGGGAAGACCGGCTTTCTTTCTTTCCACAGCTCTTGCGTCCCTTGTGAGGTAGCCTTCTCTTTTGAGGGGTCCTCTGTAGTTTGCGTCGAACTGGCTGAGTGCTCTTGCGAGCCCGTGTCTGATTGCTCCGGCCTGTCCGCCTTTTCCTCCGCCTTTAACGGTTATGAGAAGGTCAAACTTCTTTTCTACGTTAAGCTTGGCGAGGGGCTGGAAACATACTTGAAGCAGAGAGGGTCTTTGAAAGTAGCTCTCGGCATTTCTACCATTTATGGTGATGTTTCCGTTACCGGGCTTGAGGAAGACCCTGGCCACTGAAGTCTTTCTTCTTCCTGTGCCGTAGTTGTATCCTGCCATAGGTAACTACCTCCTAGAGTTCCAGTTTCTGAGGCTGTTGAGCCTCATGGGGGTGTTCGCTGCCGCTGTATACCTTAAGCTTCTTGAGCATAGCGTTGCCCAGCTTGGTCTTGGGGAGCATACGCTTAACGGCGAGCCTTATAGCTTCTTCGGGCTTTTTCTCGAGCATTTCGGAGAGTGTTCTCTCCTTGATGCCGCCGAGGTAGCCGGAGTGCCTGTAGTATTTCTTGGTTTTCATCTTGTTGCCGGTAACGGTGAATTTCTCAGCGTTAACGATAACAACGAAATCTCCGGTGTCAACGGAGGGAGTATATTCGGGTTTGTGCTTACCCATGAGGACAGTGGCTACTTTTGATGCAAGTCTTCCGAGGATTTCGCCTTCGGCATCAACGATGAACCACTGCTTTTCCATATCGGGTTTTGCCCAGTATGATTTCATCTGTATACCTCTTATGATTGCGGCCTATAAGCCATTCATAATTAGAGCGCAAATGAAGGGGTTCTTAGAATCCCTTGCGGCGCTCCTTGATCCTTGCAGCCTTACCTCTAAGCGCTCTCATGTAGTAGAGCCTTGCCTGTCTAACACGTCCAGTGCGTTTAACCTCTACGCTCTCAACCCTGGGAGAGTAGAAGGGGAAAATTCTTTCAACGCCGATGTCACCTACCATCTTTCTAACGGTAAAGGTAGAGGAAGCACCGTTTCTATGAATCCTGAGAAGCAGACCTTCAAAGGCCTGGATACGTTCCTTGTTGCCTTCCACAATTCTGAAGTTTACCTTAACGGTATCTCCGGGGCGGAAAGCAGGAAGTTCCTTATTTTTAAACTCCGCTTCAACGGATTCGATGAGTTTGTTTTTCACAACAGACCTCCTGTGGTGTATCTGTTCAATCTGTCCAAAATTATGGCGACCGCACTTCGAACGGAGAGGTGATTGAAGTCACCGGCTCCATCTATGGGTTCGAGTATGTGGTCTGCCATGTCAAAAACATCGTCTGTAAAGCCCCAGCCCGTGCCGAATATGAGCAGATGCGGCTCGGATAATGAGGCTTCGGCCAACTCAGGATATGTGATGTCGGCTCTATCGGTTCGGGCGGTCGTGGCAATTATGCGGGGCTTGCGGCCTTCCGCCCGTTCGATCTCTTCGATTGTTTCCATGAGGCTCTCTCGAAGTTCAGTTCCTTCAAAGGCCTCTTTCCTGTTTACGTTGTAGGTCGCACCGTAACCTTTGAGCCAATGTTCCATGACCCTTTCTGCGATCTTTCGCTGGGCTTCCAGTGGGGTTACAACGAAATATTTCTTTACTCCGAAGGTTGTACAGCTTCGGGAGATATCGTGGAGATCCATGTTGGTTATGGATGTGGCCACGACATCCTTCTCCTTATCCCTCATGGGATAATGCAGAAGAGCTACATATAGCCTTCTGCGGCGGGTTTTGTCAAGACCAAGATCACGTAAAATCGATTTATCCTGATCATTTAGCTCCGCTTTTGCCAAAAGATCCGGCCTGCGTTCTGCTGTTGTCTGGAGTGAGCGCGTTCTTCTCCATTTATCTATCTCTGCATGATGCCCGTTTGTGAGCACTTCGGGAACCGTAAGCCCTTCGTATTCGTAAGGGCGTGTATAGTGAGGGTATTCAAGCAGGCCTTCGGAGAACGATTCTTCAATTGGGGAGTTCTCATCACCGAGCACACCGGGGATAAGCCTTGCTACGGAATCAAGCACCGTCATAGCTCCGAGCTCTCCACCGGTCAGAACGAAGTCCCCCATGGATATGCACTCGTCCGCCACAAGCTCGTAGACGCGCTCGTCTATCCCCTCATAGCGTCCGCAGATGAATGTTAGTGAATCGTACTCCAGAAGCCTCTCGGCCTCTCTCTGGCTGAATGGTTTGCCTCTGGGGTCCATAACGATAACCCTTGTGGAGGGCTCCTTCTTCTTGATATCACGCACAGCTTCAACGATGGGCTCAGCCTTCATCACAAGGCCCTGGCTGCCGCCGTACTGGTATTCATCGGTCTTGCGGTGTTTATCGGTGGTGTATTCCCGTACGTCAACGGCGTTAATGCTGAGAATCCCCTTCTCGGCAGCCTTGGACACAACGCCGAGGGAGAAGTGATCCTCTATCATTTTGGGGAATATGGTAAGAACGTTAAACTTCTTCACTTACAAGACCTTCTCTGTTTATGAGTAACTTTTTGTTCCGGGCATCTATGCGCAGAACGTGGTCGGGGTTGTTGGATACGAGGAAGCTCCCCTTATCCCCCTTTATGCGGAAAACATCGCTGGTTCCGGTTTCGATATAATCATCCAGAGTGCCGATGAATCTATCCTCGGTGTCATACACCTCTGAGCCCTGAATGCGGCTCCAGTATACCTCCCCTTCATCCTCTTCGGGAAGCATGGAGGCGGGAACAACGACATCAAGACCCTTGAGCTCAAGGGCGCTCTCCTTGTCCATAACCCCATCCACCTGTATAAGCAGGGCGTTCTTATGCTCCTGCATGTAGCCGATCTCCAGAGACTTCACAACGGAGCCGTCCTTTGCAAGCATAAGATACTTGATCTCTGCGTAGATCTGAGGGTTGTCGGTAATGGGAGCGATTCTCAGGGTTCCGTCCAAACCGTGGGTTCCTGTGATTCTCCCGATGCGGATAAATTCCATAAAGCTGCCTATACGCAAAAATACAGCCGGATAATGATCCGGCTGTATCATGACAAAACTAAACCGGTTTAATTCTGCCGATTATTCTAGCCATGGGCAAATATGCCTCAAGCTTTCAGGGGTATCAGTCCTCAAGAATCTCGAGAACAACCTTCTTCCCGCTTTTTACGCCGGAAGCGTTTAGGATTGTCCTGATAGCTTTAGCTGTTCTGCCCTGTTTCCCGATGACCTTACCAAGATCACTGTTGTCCACTCTCAATTCGATAATGGAAGCCTTTTCGCCTTCTACTTCTTCAAGTCTCACAGCATCCGGGTTGTCCACGAGTGATTTGACTATGAACTCTACAAGTTCTTTCACGGCTTCACCTCATAGGTAAGTATTATCTCAGGCACCGGCTTCGTGGAGTTTCTTAATTATACCCTGCTTTGAAAGAATATTTCTAGCCGTATCGGTGGGGATAGCACCTTCTTTAAGCCACTTAAGGGCTCTTTCTTCATCAACCTTAACCTCTGCGGGGTCGGTAATAGGGTTGTAGTAACCGAGGATCTCGATGAAGTTTCCGTCTCTTCTTTCTCTGCTGTCTGCTACCACGATACGGTAGAAAGGTCTCTTTTTACGGCCCAGTCTCATGAGCCTGATCTTTGTCGCCACTTGGTTTACCTCCGTAAGTGTTACATATTCTTGAACATATCCTGCATTTTTCTCATATCAAGTTTCTGGTTTCCACCCATCTTCTTGCGCATCTTCTTCATCATCTTATTCATCTGGGAGAGCTGATTTACCAGCTTGTTAACATCGCTGACATTGGTTCCGCTCCCCCTCGCGATCCTCTTTTTGCGGCTTGCATTGAGGAGCTTAGCGTACTTGCGCTCTTTGGGGGTCATGCTCTGAATGATAGCCTCAATCCGCTTCATCTGGCTTTCGTCCACGTTGAGAGGGCCCGCGGCGGAAAGTCCGGGAATAAGCCTCATGATGCTCTCAAGGGAGCCCATCTTCTTTATCATCTTAAACTGTTTCAGCATGTCGTTGAAGTCCATGCCGCTTTTCTGAATCTTGTCGGCGAGGTCTTCGGCCTCGTCTTCATCTATGGCATCCTGAGCACGTTCCACAAGGGAGACAACGTCGCCCATGCCGAGGATGCGTGAGGCCATCCTGTCGGGATAGAACTGCTCGAAGTCATCAAGTTTTTCGCCGAGACCAATGAACTTGAGGGGTTTGCCCGTAACCTCTTTAATGGAAAGGGCGGCACCACCCCTGGCGTCACCGTCCATCTTGGTGAGGACGATACCAGTGGCATCAAGGTATTCATTGAAGGTCTTGGCTACATTAACCGCATCCTGCCCTGTCATGGCATCCGCAACGAAGAGGATCTCGTCGGGTGAGACGGTGTCCTTAACACGGACAAGCTCGTTCATGAGGTCTTCATCTATGTGGAGCCGGCCGGCGGTATCTATTATAACGACATCCTTGGCTGTCTTCTTTGCATATGCGAGTGCCTCATCTGCAATCTGAACGACATCCTTGGTGTCTCTGTTGGTGTAAACATCTGTCTTGAGCTGTCCTGCAAGAACCTCAAGCTGATCGATAGCCGCAGGGCGGTAAACGTCCGCAGCAACCAGAAGAACGGATTTCCCACTCTTCATAAAGAACTTTGCCAGCTTGCCCGAGGTTGTGGTTTTACCGGAACCCTGCAGGCCTGCCATCATAATTACAGTGGGCGGGGTTGAGCTTAGGTTTATCTTCGCATCGGGGCTGTCCTCTCCGCCGAGAACGTTTACCAGCTCATCGTTTACTATCTTGATAAAGACCTGATCGGGTGTGAGGCTCTTCTTAACCTCTTCCCCCATGGCCTTTACACGGACATTATCAATGAACCGTTTTACCACCTTGAAGTTTACATCCGCCTCCAGAAGTGCAAGGCGAACCTGCTTAAGGGCGGTTTGTATATTCTCATCGGTGAGGCGCACCTCTTTGCGCATCCCCTTGAAAACGGCAGAAAGTTTTTCGTTCAGAGTGGTAAACATGTCCTGAAACTAACCCTTTAAAAACTTATTCCGGCCGTTGGGCGCAACTCTCCTTGCAACGTGCCGGGAACTAAAACTTATATTGAAAACCGCTCCATGTGTCAACTATTTTTCAAGGAAACTCAGAGCATCTGAACACTTGCGGAATATGCAGAATAACATATATTTGTGTTATGAAAAGTAAAGTATTGCTTTTAATGGTCATGACAGCCCTTATCAGCCTCTCCTGCACTAAAGCAGACAGCCTTAACCCGCCTGAAAAAACTGTGGTTCATGAGGAGCCGTACATTAAAGGGAGTGTTGTCAAGAAGGATGGGGGTTCATTTCTTTCAATGGTGAACACTTCCCTGTTGGATTCCGCCAGATTCAGGGGGACTGCCTACTATCTCAACAACGATATGGAGAGAATTGACGAGTTCGCCTTTGCCGGTTTACCTGTAGGTCCAGGTTCGGCATGGAGCAAAAGGCTCAATCCGCCGGAAGGTGCGCATTACATATACGTGGTTTATACCCAGCTTTTATATAATGACGATCGTGACGTAAGGATCCACGGCTCAGGGATAGACGGTGAGAGCTACTTCGGCGAGTTCAGTATTCCCCTGCCCGGTAAATAATCAGACAATAAAGACCCTGTTAAAGCTGTATGAAATCGGCTCACATCCTGCCTAAAAAGTGTGCAGCTGTTTGTTTATTATTGTACTCATAATTGACATCAAACCTGTAAACCATTGACAAATCGTATATAAGCTATATGGCACGCCCATTGCTTTCTCCTTTGTGTTCAAAAAACAAAAAAGGAGGAGTTCCTATGAGGCTTATTAAGGCGATTGTAAAACCTTACATGCTGGACAACGTGAAGGACGCTCTTGCAGAGCTTGGTGTAACCGGTATGACCGTTTATGAAGTGAAGGGTTATGGAAGACAAAAAGGGCACAACGAGCTTTACAGGGGTGCTGAGTATCAGATCGATTTCGTTCCTAAGGTGATGATGGAGGTTGTTGTACCCGATGACATCTCCGAGAAGGTTGTGAGCACCATATCTGAGTCTGCAAAGACCGGAAAGATAGGCGACGGTAAAATCTTCGTCATAGACGTTAAGGATGCTGTCCGTATACGCACCGGTGAAACCGGTTCTGAATCCCTTTAATAATACAAACAGATACAGGAGGACATAAATGTTACGTCTAATAGCTGTTTCGCTCTTTGTGCTCATGGGTGCGGCACTCGGCTACGCCGAAGAAGAACCCCTTACTCTCGAAAGTGTCAAGGCCGCATCGGACCTTGTTCAGACAAATGTAGACTGGCTCTGGACCCTCATAGCGGCGTTTATGGTATTCTTTATGCAGCTCGGTTTCGCCATGGTGGAATCAGGTTTCACCAGAGCAAAGAGTGCCGTTAACATCATTATGAAAAACCTCGTGGACTTTTCCGTTGGAGCACTCGGTTTCTGGGCCATCGGTTTTGCCATTATGTTCGGCGCAACATCCACAGGCTTCTTCGGTACAGAAGGTTTCTTCCTTTCCAGCTGGGATTACAGCGATAACTGGACCCTTGCTTTCTGGATATTCCAGACGGTTTTCTGTGCCACAGCTGCAACCATCGTATCCGGTGCTGTTGCTGAGAGGGCAAACTTCAAGGCATATATGATATTCTCGCTTATTATGTCTGTACTTATATATCCCGTTTTCGGAAGCTGGGCGTGGGGAAGTCTCTTCCACGGTAACGGTTGGCTCGAAGGTCTTGGTTTCATAGACTTCGCCGGTTCCACAGTTGTTCACTCCATAGGCGGTTGGGCAGCTCTTGCTGCAGCGATAGCTGTAGGTCCCAGGATAGGTAAATACGGAAAAGACGGCCGTGTTAAGGCGATTCCCGGGCATAACATACCCCTTGCGGCCATCGGTGTATTCATACTCTGGTTCGGATGGTACGGCTTCAACGTCGGTTCCGAGACTGCTGCAGACAGCCTTCTCCCCCTCATTGCGGTGAATACAACGCTCTCTCCCGCAGCCGGTGCCATTGCTGCACTCTTTACCACATACTTCATCTACAAGAAGTTTGATGCGGGAATGAGCCTTAACGGTGCCCTTGCAGGACTCGTGGGTATCACAGCTGGTTGTGCAAACGTTACACCCGGGTTCTCTGTAATCATCGGCCTTCTTTCTGGTATACTCGTTGTCTTCAGCGTAATCTTCTTCGATAAGATTAAGGTGGACGATCCCGTGGGCGCCATCTCTGTGCACGGTGTTTGCGGTGCATGGGGTACCCTTGCGGCTGGTCTCTTCAACTTCGATTTCGAAGCTGGTGCTCTCAGCCCTGTGATCATGTCTCAGGTTGTGGGTATTGTTGCGGCATTCGTATGGGCCTTCGGCGTTACCTTTGTGGTAATCAAGATAATAAACACCTTCATCAGCTTCCGTGTACCCGAGGAAGTGGAACTTGGTGGTCTCGATATGTACGAGCACGGTGTGGATGCATACCCTGAGTTCTCAAGGTCACTTATTAAGTAAAAAATATATAACACTACTGTTGTACAATAAAAGGCTCCCTACGGGGAGCCTTTTTTATTTGTTGTTAATACGTAATGTGAATAAATGATAATATATCTCACCAGCACAAATTTTCGTCAAAATATTCTCTATATGTGTAAGAAGTCGGTCATTAGGCATTTCTACATGAAGAGATCGTAAAGAAAAAACCTCAAAACACCAGAAATATACATAAAAACGATGAAATTTAACGGGATCTAATATCAATACTTGCGCTGTTAACCTAAACACTTTATTTTTGATCATACAGTAATAAGAATATTCAATAAGGAAATGGTATGAACAGATGGTCAAGTAAAAAAACGGGATACTGCTTTTATAGGATAATCCTTATATGTGCCTTTACTTTCTGCATATTGAGCACGGTTTATGCACTTGATGATAAACATATCGTTATAAATGGATATAATGCTGAGCCGTTTTATAATTCAACCTCTAATGGTATTTACCAGCAGGTACTTGATAATGTCTTTCAATCAATGGATTACAGTGTTGAGTATCGAAGCTATTCCGCAGAACGCTCCCTTGCAGAAACCATGAAAGGTAACGGCCATGCTGAGGCTGGACGGGTTCACGCACTCAAGGAACTCTATCCGTCGCTTATCAGAGTTGATGAGCCGCTGTTGAGGAAGCGTGAGCTTGTAGCCTTCAGCATGGGAGAGTCGGACTTTGCCGGATGGAACAGTATTAAGGGTAAGTCTGTGGGTTTCATGAGAGGGTGGCAGATCTGCGAGATAAACACAAAGGGCGTGGCACGGGTGGAAAGAACAACCAGTCTTCGCTCGTTGTTTATTATGCTGAAAGAGGGGCGCATAGATTATGCCCTCGCTGGAAGGCTCGATGGAACAGCAGCCTCGCAAGATGTCGGTATGAATGGCCTCCATGTACACGACCCGCCGCTGGAGTCCCAGCCTGTATACCTTTATCTCCATAGTAGTGCTTCGCACCTGCTTCCCCTTATCTCGCAGGAGTTAAAGCATATACATGATTCTGGAAAAACAAGAGCAATAATAGCTGATTATATTCATAGAGGTGCAAAAGAATGAAAAGATATTTGCGAAGGATTCTCGAACGGGGACTTTCGGGCAAGCTCACAATAATCATCTTTATGCTCGGAATATCCGCTGCGATTCTTCTTTCCGTTGTTTCTTTCTATATTGAATACAACGACGTTAAAGAAGAATCGGTGAAGGAGCTCACACGGATTAAGGATTCGCAGATACCGGTTTTAGCCGAAGCACTATGGAAACTGGACTATGAGCTTGTTGTAAAGGCCTCAGAATCTATCCTTACATCTGAGGATTATATAACAGGCTTAAAGCTGTTCCATGATGGTAATCCATACATTCATTTGGGGAAGTTGACAAAATACGGCAGTGTAAGAACATTCAATGTTGCCACAGAGATTTTTGAAGGGGAGCGGGAGATTGGAACCCTTGATATCTATGTGGATCTCAACAAGGTTATTATGCCTGTTTTAGAGAGGACCCTTAGATGGTTTTTTGTAGAAGTAATCATGATCTTTGTTCTCTGCTCGCTTATATATTTTGCTGTGAAAAAGATCGTTGTGGATGATCTCGAGGAAATATCTAGGCAGCTGAAGGACTTTGACCCGCAAAAAGATCTTGGTAAAAGAGTAAAAAGAAGACAGACACTCCATGATGAACTTAGTGATTTTGTGGTCAGTTTCAACGAACTTTTGTCCAGATACAGTGCGATTCTTGAAAAGAATACCAGCCTCAACGAAGAGCTTCGTGAGCGGAACATCTTATTTGAAACAGTTATGGAGTCCGTCCCTGTGGGTATAGCCGTGATGGATTCAGAGGGGATTGTAAAGAGGATATGGAACAGGGGAGCCGAAGAGATGACTGGCTGGAAACGTGAGGAGGTCCTTGAAAGCTTTATACCGATGATTGAGCAGACCGAGAATCGGATGGCACTTTTTAGGGAGCGTATGAAAAGCATAATCCGCGGTGGTGAAAGCTTTGAGTTTGAGGGTGAGCATCTTAGAAAGGGGGGCGAGGTGTTTTATACCAAGGTATACTCATCCCCGGTGGAGCTTCAGGGGGACAGATGCATTGTTACGGTATTTGCCGATATAACCGAGGAGAAGCAGCTCCGTCGCCAAAATAGTAGAAAGGCTGAGATTCTCAAGCTTATAAATGAGAACACCCTTGATGTTATATATGCAGTGAGTATCGACGGAGAGGTTGCCTACTGTAACAAGGCATTCAGAAAGATTTACAGCTCCAATGAGAGAGATGCTTCTCCTGGAATTACCGCCAGCTATGTACACCCCGAAGATGTTGAAAAGGTTGAGAAATGGAAGAGAGATGCATTCTATACGACATTTACGGAGGGGAGGTTCAGAACGGAAGACTCCATGGGTTCTGTGCGCTGGATAGAAGGGCGATGGAGGCCTCTGCTTGGCGAAGGGGGTGCATTGATAGGTATCCAGGGGCGTGAGCACGATATTACTGAAAGTGTGGAAGCGGAGAATGAGCTTGTCGAGACCGAAATGTTTTTCTCAAATATGATAGAGCATGCGCCTGTACTTATTTTCATGCTCGACAGAAACCTGCGCATTGTGGATGCAAATATTGCCGCACTCGATTTTGCAGGCTATTCAAGGGGAGACCTCCAAGGTTTTGACTTTGCCAGAACACTCTTCCGAGGTGAAGAAGCCGAGAAGATAAGAAATATTCTCACTCCAGATGCAACCCGGTTCACAAGGAGGGTGGAGACAACCTTCAATATAAGGGATGACTGGAAGATGGATGCAGAGATCCTTGCAAGTGCCGTTTACAGAGACGGAATCCATAACGGTTATGTGGTCTTCGGCGTGGACATGAGCGAGGTTCAGGTTATGCAGGATACAATGGTCTCCATTCAGCAGAGCTTCGAATCTCTCAGCATAGAGTTTAAGAGCGTTCTGGATGCTGTGGCGGACTCAATAATATATGTGGACCTTAATATGAGGATCCAGTGGGCAAAGATCAGCTCCACTGTTTCTTTTGAGAAGAAAGATGCAGATGCACTGACCAATGAGTATTGCTACAAAGCACTTTTCAATCTTGATTCACCGTGCAGAGACTGCGCCTGTGTCGATGTACTTAAGTCGGGCGAGAGCACACAGAGAAGGCTTACCACTCCCTCCGGCAGGACGATGGATGTTCATGCTGTTCCTGTCTTTGATGCCAGAGGGGTGCTCAAAGGCTCCGTTGAAGTTCTGAATGACATCACCGAACGCCTCAAGATGGAGGCAGAACTCGCTGATAAGCATTACTTCAGTCAGATGGCCGAGCTTGCCGCCGGAGCAGCCCACGACATCAAGAACCCGATGCAGGCAATCCAGCACAGTTCTCAGAACATCAGCTGCTTTCTTGATGATCTGGAGATCTTCCTCAGGGAGCTTCCGGAGGAGTACATGGATGAGGTTATCTCTGCGTTCAAGATACCGAAGGCGGTTTCAATGGCGAAGGACGGTACACGTAATATTATCTTCAACTCCGACAGGATAAACGAGACTGTAGTAGATATGCTTGCCAGTTATGCTCCAGATCAGAAACAGGAGCTTATTAATCCGGAAACCCTAATAAGGCAGAGCGTGGAAATGCTCAGACACAAGATCAAAGACAAGTGCCATAACTTCAGAGTAAATTACAAAAACATGAACACATGGATAAGTGTTGATAAAGGTAAGATACGACGGGCACTGATGAATATTATCAGCAATTCTCTGGAGGCTCTGCCTGATCGTTCCTGTGGTGTCTATGTAAGTGTATACGAAGATGTCACCGATAATTCCGTTGTTATCTCCGTAAGTGATGAGGGTGTGGGGATTGCGGAGGAGGATCAGGAGAAGGTGTTCAGCTATTATTACTCGACTAAGGATAAGCAGGGGCGTTCGGGTATAGGGTTGTACCTTTGCAAAAGGTTTGTGAGGGAGAACGGGGGTACCATTGGGTTTAACTCTGTTCAAGGTGACGGGACTACTTTCTACCTGAAGTTTCCCAGAGAATCAACCAATCTGAAGGTTTATAAGAGTGAGGGAGTAACATGACTGCAATCTATGACAAGAACATTTTGATCGTTGATGACGAGGAAACGATCCTCACATCCGTAGAGATGATGCTTCGCCAGGAGGGGTACCGAAATATCTTGGCTAAGGATTCACCCTGCGAGGCATTGAATACTGTTTATTCTGGTGATATTGATCTCGCCGTTATTGATATGAACATGCCGGAGATGGATGGGGAGGATCTGCTGGACGGCATAAGGAAATTTAGCGAGTTTATTCCGGTTATAGTTATTACCGGGAATGAAGATATCGAAAGGGTCTTCCGGTGTACCAAGAAGGGGGTTTTCAATTACCTCATAAAGCCGGTTGACAGGAACAGGTTTCTCACATCCATAAAGAATGCCCTGAATATGAGGGAGCTCCAGCTGGAGGCGAATAACCTTAGAAGGCATCTTATTGAAAGAGAGATAGAACACCCCGAAGCATTCGAGAAGATAATCACGAGATCCAGCAAGATGTACGGTATATTCAGCTATCTTGAATCGATAAGAAACTCCTCAAAGCCTGTTCTTATCAGAGGGAAATCGGGGAGCGGAAAGGAACTGCTGGCGGAGGCTGTTCATAAACTCGCCGACAGGAAAGGGGAGATGATAAGCATAAACGCAGGAGGACTTGACGAGCAGGTCTTTAACGATACCCTCTTTGGTCATCAGAAGGGTGCATTCTCCGGAGCAGAAAGTGCAAGGAAGGGTGCTGTGCAGTCTGCGGAGAACGGCACACTTTTCCTTGATGAGATAGGCGATCTTTCTGAGCAGACCCAGGTAAAGCTTCTGCGTCTTCTTCAGGAGGGGGAGTACCAGGCCTTGGGATCCGATCTCACAAAGAAAACCAACGCAAAGATAGTTCTTGCCACAAGCAGGAACCTTGAAGAGAAGATGGAGAATAAGGAGTTTCGTGAAGACCTTTATTACAGGATAACCCTTCAGCAGGTAACCATACCGTCCCTTAATGAGCGAAAGGAGGATATTCCCCTTCTTTTGGAATACTTTGTGGAGAAACGTGCTAAGGACTACGGCAAAGCTGCACCAGTCATTCAGGAAGGGGTGTATGATCTTTTTGCCGAGCAGGAGTTTGAGGGTGAGATACGTCACTTTGAAGGGGTTGTGGGTAAGGCTGTTGTCCTGGCTGGTGATGTACTTGGTCTAGAGCATGTTAGAAAGGTGTTTGAGGAGGATCCTAAGGTAAAGCCTGCTGAAAAGGACTATAAAAGCTTTAAAAAGCCTGGTTCAATAGCAGCACTTTTCGAACATTTTCCCACGATTAACGAAGCAAGTGACCGACTTGTACAGGAAGCCATGGAAGCAACCGGTGATAAAGTGGGAGAGGCGGCCAATCTGCTGGGTATATCAAGGCAGTCTCTGAGCAAAAAGATAAATAGATAGGGTGGAGCAAAGCCGATAGCTTCATTCAAATGCTCCACCCCTTATCTGGTGCCCATCAGTTAACTTCAGAGGGTGAGTAGATGTCGTTTATGCGGACACTTTCAGGCTCAAGGCCGAGCATGTCTTCAACAAAATCGGAGCACTCCTTTGCTGCATCCTCAGGGTTTGCACAGTCGATGATCTGAAATCCGTTAAGCTTAGGCTTAGAAAGAGAATAGTTGAATTCCCAGTGTACTTCGTAAAACATAATCGTCTCCTTTAGTTAGTTACTACAGCTTTTACGTAGCTTGAAAGTTTGGTAGAAAGCCTGTTTGAGAACTCACATGCTCTGGAGTGCTCAAGCCTTGCCTTGTTCCATCTGCTCTCTGCATCCTTGAGTGCATCGCCGATGTGTCTTATTCCGTCGAAGTATCCAACAACGTGGAATACGAACTCACCGCTTTCCATGGAATGTATCTCATGAGCCACGGACCTCTTCTTCAGCTCGGATGCAAGGATTGTCATCTTACAGGTTCCTTTCTGGAAGAAAGCGCATCTTTCCATGATGCATTTCCCTGACACGGAAACCTCGGCAGTATTAGATGTTACAATTACCTCTGGTTTTGCGAGCTCACCGTAAGCTCCTGCTGCGCTAGTTGCCATTTCGGCCTCCTTTACTGTTTTAGTTATCTTTCTTAAAGCATGGAGTGTGCCAATTTGGTACAGATCTCGAAGGCCTGATGTGACAGTATGTTACAGCCTAAGTCATGTCTGCGGATTACTGGCAGGATCGTAAAGATATTTTACCTAATGGTCTGACCAATGCCTAAGATCCTGGTGTTGTAGTATAAGGTTGAAATGTAAAAAAATGTGACAGTCATCTGCTGTGTAAACAAAGTGGACGGGTGTAAGTAATGTTAAGAAACGGGGGGTAGGATTATTTTGAAAACAGCACCTTTTCCATTGTTGTAGGCTTCGATTTCTCCGTTCATCTTCTTGGTAATAATGGTATTTGCCATGTATAGCCCTATGCCTGTCCCCTGCTCTCCTTTGGTTGTGTAGTAGGGGCTGAAAAGGTTCTTGAGGGACTCTTCAGGTATGCCTCCGCCATTGTCGCTGATAGTAACAACGATATGTCCGTTCTCGCTTCCAACGTCTATGGTGACTACTCCTTCGATTGTTTCGAATTCCTTGGAGCTGTTGCGCAGATCGTTTATGGCATCCTTGGAGTTTGTAACAAGATTAAGCACTACCTGCTTGAACTCGTTTGGATACCCCTTTATGTCAGGGGAAACGTCACTTCTGCACTTGTCCGACAGCTCGACACTGATATTGTTCGCCTTAAGCTGCGGGGTCATCATCGATACTACCTCACGAACAGCCTTGCACACCTTGAACTCCTTAAGCACTTTTGTGGGTGCGAAGAAGCTTCTGAAATCATCTATGGTCTGGTCCATGAACTTTACCTGTTCCATGATCATGTCGATATGCTCGTCCATTACAGATGAGTCAATATAACCACTTTCGTAGTCATCACCTATAGTCTGGGCGATGATGGCCACTGCGTTGAGAGGCTGTTTCCACTGATGTGCGATAACTCCAATCATCTCACCCATGGCGGCCATACGGGAACGCTCTATAAGGAGGGACTCCTTCCTTTCCTTCTCCTCCTCAAGTAACTTGATTCTGCTGATGTCGCTAACAGCGGTAATATTTATCTTTTTACCGGAAGCAGTTTCGGTTACACCCGCAGAAACGAGGATCGGAACATTCCCGCCGTCCTTTTTGACACCTTCAAATTCAAAGCTTGCATCATCGGATTCTATGACCCTGGAGTATAGCTTGCGGTATTCCTCTTTTTTGTACTCGGGGGTTATGAGTGAGTAGTGCTTTCCTGTCAGCTCCTCTATACTGTATCCAAAGAGGCTTGCAAAGGCTCTGTTGACGAGGATGAAGATACCGTTTTCGTCGGTGATGCATATGCCTGTGGAGGTTACATTGAATACGGATTTAAGCATCGTATCAGTTTCAGAGAACTTCTCTTCGGCGAGCTGTAGCTCTGTTATATCCTGAATTGTTCCAAGCAGTTTTGTGGTGTATCCATTTTTGCCAGCCACCGCTCTGCTGCGGCTGATCACGATGCGCTCTGTTCCGTCATCCCTAATTATTCTGAAGCGTTTATCGGAAACATTCCCCGGTTTCATGGTC